>ONVR01000121.1 GCA_900321335.1 uncultured Eubacteriales bacterium
CGTGGGCTTTATGGGCTATCCGGTGTGCGAGGCGATTTTCGGTCCCGGCAGTTCCTTTTACGTTGCCCTGTTCAATATTCTTTTCAGCGTGCTGTCCTTTTCTGTGGGCATCAGCATGATCGCCGGCAGCAGAAGCAAGTTCAACATCTGGCTGATCATCAACCCTTCTTTTGTGGGCGCAATTATTACACTGATCATTTTTCTCACCGGATTCCGTTTGCCCGCTGTTCTGTGCGAGGCGATTGGTACCCTTGGAAAAGTCACTACCCCTGCGGCAATGCTGATTATCGGCTCGACTCTGGCTATGATCCCCATCCGGCAGGTCATTGCGGATTGGCACATCTATCCGGTGACGGTGATGAAGCTGTTCGTGATCCCTGTTGTCACCTACTTCATTTTGCGGCTGTTTGTCCGGGATCCTCTTATGCTGGGTATCCTTACGGTCCTGTCCGCCATGCCCACCGCCACAACGGCCACCATGCTCAGCATGGAGTATGGCGGCAACGAGACGGACGCCTCCAAGGTCGTGTTTATGACCACGCTGGTTTCCATCGGCAGCATTCCCCTTATCGCCTATTTGCTGCTTGCGTAGAACAAAAAGATCCCGCTGACTGGTGTCAGCGGGATTTTTCATTTACGTCAGCCTGTAACCGGCCTCGGCCAACTCCAGTGCGTACCGGTACATTTGTCCCCGGTCCTCAAAGGGATGTCGAATAAAACCTTTCAGCGGTCGAAAAGACAGGATTCTGCGTTTCTCACTGCACCAGACTTCCGTGCTTTCCGTGAGCATATCCTCTTCGGGGACGATTACATCAGAACCATTCTTCTTCGTTTTCATCGTTCCATTCCTCCTCTTCCTTCCAAGGTTCAACACTTACACTATAGGCGCTGCTGATAAAGCTCTCGTACCGCTCCCTGCGGGATTGTTCCGCAAGTTCCGGGTGTACCACGGGCCGTTTCTCCGGCTGTGTCGCAGCCGTACTGACGGTCATACTCTCGTTGTGAAGGATTCGATCCATATACGCGCAAAACGCGGGCCCAACCGGCTGTAGATAGCCGTTAAAAGCCTGGGGATAGACAAAGCGTTTTTCCTCGCCGTGAAAGTCAACTGTAACGGTGGCCTCATTGTGCCGGGAAATCACGCCGGTACCATAACGCTTGTGGATCACGGTCTGCCCGGAAAGCTCCATGGGAAAATCATCTCCTTACTGCGGGAACTGTACCTTTTCCACCTTACGTCGCAAATTATAATTCGTCAATGTTAATTCAATATAAACTGAATATAAACTCCCGTTGATGTTTCTATAAAGAAAACAGGGCTGTCTTCATGACAGCCCTGTTATATTGCCGCGTTTTACAGCAGGTTTTCGTTCCGGGAAATGATGTCGTTTTGCAGATCCCGATCAAGCTCGATGAAATAGGCGGAATAGCCGGCGATCCGTACCACCAGATCCCGGTAAGTCCCCGGTGCATCCTGCGCTTTGCGCAGGGTATTGGTATCCACCACGTTGTACTGACACTCCAGGCCACCCTGGTCGAAGTAAGCTTTGGTGATGTCACGGAGCTTTTCCACGCCCTCATCATTGCTCAGCACCGTTGGGTGCATGCGCAGATTCAGGGCGATGCCGTCGAGCATCTTGTGATGATCGTAGCTTAAAGAGGAGGTAAATACAGCCGTGGGGCCGTTTTTATCCCGCCCCTGGGCTGGAGACGCCGCGTCGGCAATGGGGGTACCGGCTTTTCGGCCATCCGGAGTCGCCCAGGTCTTATAGCCCTGCACGATGTGGTCCGCGGCACCGTATTGCCCGGATTTATACGTATCGGCGCGGATGCTGTACACCTTGCTGCACTGGTCAACGTAGGTGTCCACGCACCACTTCATCTCCATATCGGCATAGGGATCGGCGTTTCCAAAATGGGGCACCTCAGAGAGGATCTGCTGCCGGAGAGGTTCGTACCCCTCCCAGTTCGCCATCACCGCGTCGTAGAGTTCCCGCGTGGTGCACAATTTCTTGTCAAAGCACATGTACTTGATCGTGGAAAAAGAGTCCGCAATGGTGGCAAGCCCTGTGGCCGTACCGCCGTAGGAGTTGTGCTTGGCGCCGCCGGCGACGATATCCTTTCCCTGCTCCATGCAGCCTTCCACAGAGATGGACAGTGCCGGCTGGGGCCAGAAGTATGGCAGATAGTACTCTGTATAGTTGTTCATGGTCACGTGCCAGTTAAAGATATACTCGGACATCTTTCGATAGGCTTCCCTGACCTGCTCAATGTTTTCCATTTCATACAGATACCCTGTATGGATGGGGGCCTGCTTGCCGTTCATGGGATTGATGCCGTTGTTGAGCGCCATGGCAAGGCAAACACCGTAATAGATGGAGGCGTGAGGCGCCGGCATGCCGTTACCCGCAGGATAGTCGTTGCCGCAGCCCACGATCTCCTGGCAGCCGATAACGCCGTAATCCCGGGCGTCGTGCGCGTCCCATCCCAATTCACGCATAAGGCTGGGTACGATGACCTCGTCGTTCTGAAACAGCGGAAGTCCGCCCACCAGTCTGGAGGTTGCCAGGGCACAGTCCCATAGAGAATCCGGAGTATTCTTGTTGATCCGCAGACTGATGGTGGGGTCATGGAGCAGCAGTCTTCCCATGGTTTCAAGAACCATATAAGTGACCGGATTGGTGGCATCCTCGCCGGTATCGGGATCCACGCCGCCAATGGTCGTGTGCTGGTACGTATTGCCGATACCGGTGGTCTGACTCAGTCGGCCCTTGCCGCCTGCGTAAAAGCAATTGGCCTTCAGGAAAAAGGCATCCACGATCTCCTGGGCATAGTCCATGGTGATCCTTCCCGCTTCCAGGTCCTTTTTCAAATAGGGCCAGGTGTACTGGTCAAAGCGCCCAAAAGCAGGCGACGGGTACATTTCAAACAGCTGCAGATAGTTCTGATACATCATCACACCCTGACAGGCATCGTAGAAGTTTCTGGCAGGGCCGTGGGACATCCAGCGCAGGCTCTCCTCCATCATCTCCAGCTCTTTAATTCGCGCATCCTCCGTGGTTTTTTCCCGGAGCCGGGCAACGGCCTCGGCAAAGCGCAGACACAGTTCTCCGGCCGCCTGACAGCACAGAGAAGCTGCTTTATAGAAAATGCATTTGTTCACGTCCTCCCCCATCAAGCGTCCTCTGTGGGCGGCCAACCAGTCATCCGCTACTTTCTGAATCGCCGCATAGCCCTGGCCGATAATCTTCGGATACCCGGCAATCAAGTGTCCTGCTGGCAGCATCATAATGCCCATGCCGGGATCACCATAGCTGGAGGCCTCCAGATCAGCAAATTCCTCCAGAAAGCCGTCGGGCTGCCAGGCCTGCGCCGGCGCTCCGATATACCGATCCGCCCAGAAATCAGCGTATTGCTTGATTTTCTCCACATCCTCCGGGGCGATGCTCATCTGGACAAGCTCTTCGGGGCCTGTGTGATACAGACCATCCTCCTGCAGCTTCATAACGCCCGTTTCGATATCCCGCAGGATGATCGTATTCATCCCAAAGGTTCTGGGATCCATCGTGGAACCGCAGAAGTATTTGCCTCTACTGCCTACGATCAGCTCAAAATCCTGTACCTCAACCTGCATTTTTTTGGTGATCTCCAGATTGACCATACTTTTTTTGAGGATCGGCGTCATGTGGCCATACTTCTTTTCGCCCTCAGTAATCATATCCAGAAGTTCCGTGTCATGGCGAATAACCCGATCACGAATCAGCTCCCGCATATGGCGTACACGGGCAGTCGCCGGTTTGAAAGTGTACATAGTGTTCCCTCCTGTGCGATATAGACTTTGTTTGAATTTATTATATCATGCACAAAAACGCAATGCAACAGAAAAGAAATCTTGGTCAGTAAGTCAGTTCTTCAGTTTGTCCCTGACAATTTCTCTGACGGCTGATGCCGCGATGATTATCTCCCCAGGCCGATTAAAGGCAGACACACTGACACGGACCGTGCCCGTTTCAAAAGTTCCCCCTGTCCGGTGCGCCAATGGTGCGCAGTGCAGCCCTGTGCGTACTGCGATTCCTCTGCGAGACAGCGCATCCCCCACCTCTTCACAGTCCATACCGTCGACGGTAAAGCTGACAAGAGAACGGTCAGCGTTCTTTGGGGCGTACAGCGTAATACCCGGAATCGTTCGCAGCTCCCGGAGGAAAACCGCCATCAGTCGATGCTCCCAGGCGGCAATCTTTTCCGGTGTCTTTTCCAGGACATAGGTCAGACCTGAAAGAAGGCCTGCAATTCCCGGCATGTTGTGGGTACCTGCCTCAAGCCTGTCCGGCAGATAGTCCGGCATATGCGGATTGGCAGAATCGCCCCCTGTGCCGCCGGAGAGCAGGCACGCGCCTGGCTCGGCACAGAGCAAGAGACCCGTTCCCTGAGGGCCGTACAGACCCTTATGGCCAGGCATTGCAATAAACGACGCGGCAAGATCGGAAAATGCGATCGGCTCGATCCCTGCAGACTGGGAAGCGTCAACGATCAGCGGTACACCCAGCGTTTTGCAGACGTCGCTTAAAGCGTCCAGATCCTGTCTGCAGCCATACACGTTGGATACGTGGTTGAA
>ONVR01000065.1 GCA_900321335.1 uncultured Eubacteriales bacterium
CGGGAGCCGCTGAACATTCACGCTCTGGACGAGCTGCTGCTGGATCTTGACCCGGTACGGGATTACACCGCCCGGCGGGAGGGAAACGGCCTGACCGTCTTCGTCTCCGGGGATTCCGCCGTGTTCCCCGTTGTGAAGTCCCGCTTGGCAGGTGCCTATCCTGCCCTTCGCATCACCGTCTTGCCCGGTGAACCCTTCCGCACCACAGGGACGTTAAAGCGGACTCTGGAATAAAAAAATACCGCTTTTGCAAAGGCAAAAGCGGTATTTCGTTTTTTCCGCGTTATTCGTACTCGTAGCCCTTTTCCTCCAGCAGCGCCATGGCCTTCTGGTAAGTCTCCTCCATGATCTGCTGACATTTGACCACGTCCTCCGGACATTTTTTGATATCGGCGCAGTCGTATCCGCCGTATTTCTCCGAATACGTCTCCCGGAACCATGCGGTCAGCTGGGGAATGATCTCCCCCGCGTCCTCCGGGGCCAGATAGCTGATCATGCAGCAGGTACCCGTGAGCACGCCGCAGACCATTCCGCTGCGCATCCCGCCGCACAGGCCCTTGAGGGCCGTGGTGGCGATCTCACATTCCTCTTCCTCCAGATCCAGACCCGTTTTGAACATAATGGGGGCGCAGCAGTATTCGTTGTCGTACATATTCTTGTGCAGCGCCGTCATATCGTAAGCCATAACCGATTGCTCCTTTCCTCCCAGCGGCTGTAATTCCTATGGTTTTCCTATGTTTCTATAGTACCATTCTCCGCCGGTCCCGTCAACAGGAAATAGAGAAAACCGCGCGCCTCCGGGCGCGCGGTTTCGTTTTCGTTATCGAAGGGGAACCAGCTTGGATTTTTTGATGGCCACCAGAACGGGAATGGTCACAATGGCGATGACGATATTGGTCAGCAGCCCCGTACCCAGCCGGAGCCAGAACACGCCGAAAATCACGTGATACTCATACCAGCCCTGGATCTTGGAGGAGACGAAGTTCGCCATCGTATTCAGGCAGGAATTGACGATGGAGACGACGATCACAACCGCAAAGTACACGTAGGGCTTTTTCTCCACCCAGATCTTCTGCAGGGACATGTTCTCCGGGAACAGCTTCACACCCAGGCCGAAGAGCAGGCCTCTCACCGCGGGGGGGATGATCCAGATCACCGTTGTGGCCTCCAGCCCGTAGGGGCCCAGAAGCTGCGCCAGAAACTCGCCCAGCAGGCCGACGATAAAGGCGTCCACCGGGCCGAACATCATGGCCACCAGCAGCAGCACGATGGAGTCAAAGGTGATCTTGATGGCGTTGCCGAACCGTACCACCACCCAGGCGGACAGGATCGTAAAAACAGCCACCATCAGCGCGTCGAACACGATCCGCTTTGCGGTGAACCCGCCCGATCTGTTTCTTGACGTAGACACAAATCCGTTTCCTGACATAAAAAATGCCTCCTAAAAAGAATTTTTTGGAGGAGGTTAAATATGGATGCACGTCCGGGCCCTGATACAAAGCTCTTGCGATTCCGGCAAAGAAAAAGCACGCCGGGATATATTGCGATAGCGGATGCGAAATGACATCGCGGAAGCAAACTCCTTCGCCCGGCGGCAACCTCCCATCCGACCGGTACTTAACGCGTCATTTCTACTCATGCAGCCCTGGCATGCACTTTTGTCCGAGATAAGCTGCGCCGAAACGCGGCCTATCTACCTGCATTATATATTAAAAAATGGAAAAAGCAAGACTTTTTCCGCAGAATCTGTTAAAATTTATACACTACTGTTTTTCGGAGGAAACCGCCATGCTCAAGCACGTCGTCGCATTCAAGCTCAAAGCCCCCACGCCGGCCCTTTTGGAGGAGACCAGGCGCATCCTGCTTTCCATGGAGGGGAAGGTCCCCATGCTCCGGTCCATTGAGGTGGGGGTGGATGTTCTCCACTCGGAGCGGTCCTACGACGTGATTCTCATGGTCACCCTGGACGATGAGGCGGCGCTGGCGGCCTACCAGCAGGACCCCTACCATGTGTCCGTGGTCAAAAAGCATATGCACGCCGTCCGGCTCGCCAGCGTGGCGGTGGATTATTACCTGTAACGGAAAGAGGTCCCGTATGTCTGAAAACCTGATGATCCATGAGGTCTGTATCAACTGGGATGCGATCTCCCCCACCAGCTATCTGCGGCACATCGAGGCTATCGCCGGGGTGGAGCGGATCTGCTTTCGCAGC
>ONVR01000064.1 GCA_900321335.1 uncultured Eubacteriales bacterium
CGACGCGTTTCTCGCCCGCCACGGAAAGGCCACGCCGGTGTCTGTGGACCCGGAGACTTACGCCGGCAAGGCGTACCTGGGCGTGGACGCGGGCAGCACCACCACCAAGCTGGTGCTGGTGGCGGAAAACGGAGGCATCCTCTACAGCTACTACGGCGCCAACCACGGGGATCCCGTGTCCGTGGTGCTGGGGGAGCTGAAGACCATCTACGACCTGTGCGCCGGACGGATTGAGATCGCCGGCAGCGCCGTTACGGGCTACGGAGAGGATCTGATCAAAAACGCCTTCAACGTGGATTACGGCCTGGTGGAGACCATGGCCCATCTCCGGGCGGCACGGCACTTTGACCCCTCGGTGGACTTTATCATCGACATCGGCGGCCAGGATATGAAATGCTTCAAGATCCGGGACGGAGCGGTGGACTCCATCATGCTCAACGAAGCCTGCTCCTCCGGCTGCGGTTCCTTCATTGAGACCTTTGCCCGGGCGCTGGGCTACGACATCGCGGACTTTGCCAAACTGGGCCTGTTCGACCCGGCCCCGGTGAATCTGGGTTCCCGCTGTACCGTGTTTATGAACTCCAGCGTCAAGCAGGCCCAGAAAGACGGGGCCAGCGTCAGCGCCATCTCCGCGGGTCTGTCCATTTCCGTGGTGAAAAACGCTGTGTACAAGGTCATCCGGGCCGCCTCCGCCGACGACCTGGGGAAAAACATCGTGGTCCAGGGCGGCACCTTCCTGAACGACGCCGTGCTCCGTGGCTTTGAGCAGGAGATCGGCCGGAACGTGACCCGGCCCACCATCGCCGGACTTATGGGCGCCTATGGGGCGGCCCTGAGCGCCATGGACAAGGCCCCCGAAAAACCCGGCCTGCTTTCCCGGGAGGCGCTGGAGCGCTTTACCCATACGGCAAAGCCGGTCACCTGCAACGGCTGCACCAACCACTGCTCCATGACCGTCAACACCTTTGACGGCGGGCGGCGGTTCATCTCCGGCAACCGGTGCTCCCGGCCTCTGGGCGGGGAAAAGCACCTGGGCCACAACCTGATGAAATACAAATACGACAAGCTCCGCGCCATGGAGGGCCCAGGTGCCGGGACGGGCGCCCGGGGCAAGATCGGTATCCCCTTCGGCCTGAATATGTATGAGAACCTGCCCTTCTGGTTTGCCTTCTTCACGGCTCTGAATTTTGAGGTTGTCCTCTCGCCGGAGTCCTCCCGGAAGCTGTACATCAAGGGCCAGCGCTCCATTCCCTCGGACACTGTGTGCTACCCGGCAAAGCTCATGCACGGACATATCGAGTGCCTGGTAGAGCAGGGAGTGGACACCGTCTTTTATCCCTGTATGCCCTATAACTTCAACGAGAAGCTGGGAGACAACAACTACAATTGTCCCGTGGTGGCCTATTACTCGGAGCTGCTGGGGGCCAACATGACCAGCCTGAAAAAGGTGAAGTTCTGCAACCCCTATTTCGGCCTGCACAACGAAAAGGGCTTTGTGAAAAAGGCCCAGGAGTACTTCGGCGCCGAATTCGCCATCCCGCCCAGAGAGATCCGGCACGCCGCCGAGAAGGCCTATGCGGCCTATCACGCCTTCCGGGCCGACATCATCGAAACAGGCCGGACCTATATCGACTACGCCAGGGAAAACGGCAAGCAGATCATTGTGGTCTGCGGCCGGCCCTACCACTGCGACCCGGAGATCAACCACGGCATCGACGAGCTGATTACCTCCTTTGATCTGGTGCTCATCACCGAAGACGCCGTGTCGGACCGGATGCCCAAACAGAGCCGGAAGGTCCTCAACCAGTGGACCTACCACGCCAGAATGTACAACGCGGCCCGGTATGTGGTCACCCAGCCGGATATGCAGCTGGTGCAGCTGGTGTCCTTCGGCTGCGGTACCGACGCCATCACCACCGATGAGATGCGCAGCATCCTGGAGGAGGGCGGCAAGCTCTATACCCAGCTCAAGATCGACGATATCAGCAATCTGGGCGCCGTGCGTATCCGCATCCGCAGCATGATCGCCGCCATCGAGGAGAAAAA
>ONVR01000090.1 GCA_900321335.1 uncultured Eubacteriales bacterium
ATCGAGCTGTCCAAGCAGGCTCAGCAGCGTCTGTATGACGAGTGCCTCTGCATCCCCTACGCGATCTGCAAGTACGAGGTTGCGTACCGTCCCGACGCTCTGCCCTCCAACATTATCCAGGCAGGCGTTTTGAGCAACGAGTACTATAACCTCGAGAACATGAGCGTCGCATCTGCGTGGAAGTGAGGTAAAAACCTTATCCATAGCGGTTCAGACTGAAGCTCAATAAGGGCATACTAGATTTCTAATAATTATATCGGATAGACAACTTTTGTATGACCGAAGGGCGGAGAGTTATGAACTTGATGCTCTTCGGTCAATTTTTAAATAAAGGAGGCACAGGACTTTGATAAAATACATCATAAAACGTTTGCTCCTTTTAATTCCCGTCCTTCTGGGAGTCCTGATCATCGTCTTTACGATCACGTATCTGACTCCCGGCGACCCGGTGGTGAGTCTTCTGGGCTCTTCCTACACACCGGAGACTTATGCCGCCAAGGCTGCTGAAATGGGACTGGACAAGGGGTATTTCGGACAGCTTGGCACATACATTTTCAATATCTTCACGAAATTTGACTTCGGCAAGTCATACATGACCAATAACCCGGTGGTGGAATCTTTGATGGCAAGAGCGCCGGTAACGGCGAAGATCGCCATGATCACGGTTGTGATCGCCCTATGCGTAGGCATACCCTGCGGCATCATCGCGGCGATCAAGCAGTACTCCATCCTGGACTATGGCTTTACGTCCTTCGCGCTGCTGTCGTCCGCCATCCCGTCTTTTGTGCTCGCGCCGGTGTTCCTGGTCATATTCGGCGTTAAGCTGAAATGGCTTCCGCTCTCTGGCCTTACTTCCTTCAAATCATATATCCTGCCGATCCTGGTGAGCGCCATCGGCGGCTTCGCGCTGATCACGAGAATGACGCGAAACTCCATGCTTGAGACGATCCGGCAGGACTATATCAGAACAGCCAGAGCCAAGGGCATGCGGATGAACGCGGTTATCCGGAAGCACGCGCTGAAAAACGCGCTGATCCCCGTCATAACCGTAACGGGCAGCTGGTTTGCCATGCTGATGGGCGGCTCCCTCATCGTCGAGATGATCTTTACCATTCCCGGCCTGGGGACCTATCTGTACAGCGGCATTTCAAACCGTGACTATCCGATCATCAACGGCTCCGTTTTCCTCACTTCTTCCATCGTCTGCATCATGAGTATCGTCGTCGACATTCTCTACACCGTTGTTGATCCGAGAATCAAGACGCAGTTTGTGAAGAAAAAGAAAACGAAAGTGAAAAAGACGGAAGGGGAGAATGCGTGATGACAAGATCAAAGAAGAAACAGAAAGACTTGGAAAGCGCGCTCATGACCAGAAAAACCGGCCGGATGGGGGATATCGTCGCGAGGTTTTTCCGGAATAAACTGGGAATGCTCGGACTGACCATTATCGTCGTCCTGCTGATCCTGGTCATTCTTGCCCCGCTGTTTACAAAGTATCCCTACTATGAGCAGAGCTTTAAAGACCGCTTCGTCGCGCCCTGCTGGGAGCACCCCCTGGGCACGGACAACTTCGGCCGCGACCTGTGGTCGAGAATGCTCTACGGCGGCAGAATTTCCCTGCTCGTCTCCGTATGCGCGCTGCTGATGTCGAATATCGTGGGCATAATCATAGGCGCCATCTGCGGCTATTTCGGCGGCATCGTTGACAACGTTATCAGCCGGGTCCTGGATGTGCTCATGTCCATCCCCGGAATGCTCCTGGCCATCGCCGCTGCCGCTGCCCTGGGCACAGGCCCCGTTAAAACGGCCATCGCCATCGCCATCACGGGCATGCCCTTCGGCGCGAGGATCATGCGCTCTTCCGTCCTTTCCATCAAGGGAAATGAATTCGTTGAGGCGGCAAGAGCCACCGGCTCCTCTCAGCTCCGCGTGATCCTGAAGCATATCCTGCCCAACACCCTGGCGCCGATCATCGTAAACGCGACCATGAACATCGGCTCAAACATCATGGCCATCTCCGGCCTGAGCTTCGTCGGCCTGGGCGTTCAGGCGCCGACACCGGAGTGGGGCTCCATACTTTCTGCCGGCAGAGAATTCCTGCGGGATTTCCCGCCCATCGTTATATTCCCTGCTGTCTTTATCGGACTGACTCTGTTTGGGTTCAACATCCTGGGCGACGCGCTCAGAGACGCGCTTGACCCGAGACTGAAGGATTGAGGTATGACGGTATGAGTTTACTTGAGATTAAAAACCTGAGTGTGGAATACATCACAAGAAAGAACGTCGTTCATGCAGTCAACGGCATTGATCTTCATGTCGACGCGGGCAAAACGCTCGGACTTGTGGGTGAAACGGGCGCGGGCAAGACGACGACAGCCCTTTCCATTCTCGGCCTGCTTCCGGATCCCCCTGCCAGAATCGCGGGCGGAGAGATCTACTTTGACGGCGTGAACCTCCTTGAACAGTCAGACAAGGAAATGTGCTCCATCCGGGGCAACAAGATATCCATGATCTTCCAGGACCCCATGACGGCTCTGAATCCCGTCCTGAAGGTGGGAGATCAGATCGCAGAGGTCATTAAGCTCCACAACAACTGCTCGGCTGCGGAGGCGACAAAGAAAAGTATTGAGATGCTTGAGCTTGTGGGCATCCGTCCCGAAAGAAGCGATGAGTATCCCCATCAGTTCTCCGGCGGCATGAAGCAGCGCGTTGTCATCGCCATGGGCCTTGCCTGCAGACCGGAACTGCTCATCGCCGACGAGCCGACGACGGCTCTGGATGTGACCATCCAGGCCCAGGTCCTTGAGATGATGAACGACCTGAAAGAGAAGTTCAACACGGCCATGATCCTCATTACCCACGACCTCGGCATCGTTGCCGAGACCTGTGATGATGTCGCGATCATGTACGCGGGGCAGATCGTCGAGTACGGCTCTCTTGCCCATATCTTCGACAATCCCCTCCATCCGTACACGAAAGGACTGTTCGCGTCCATCCCGTCTCTTGACAAGGATGTGGACCGGCTGACGCCTATCAAGGGCCTGATGCCGGATCCGTCCAATCTTCCGGAATACTGCAAGTTCTGCGACCGCTGCGACCAGGCCTGCGCCGGATGCTCCGAGAAAGAGCCTGAATATATTGAGGCGGAACCCGGGCATTTCGTGAGATGCCTGCTCGTCAAGGAGGCAATGTAACATGGGAGAGATACTGAGAGTTGAAAACCTGAAAAAATACTTTGACACCCCCGCCGGATCGCTTCACGCCGTGGATGACGTCTCCTTTTCCATCAATAAAGGCGAGACCCTGGGCGTCGTGGGTGAAAGCGGATGCGGAAAATCAACACTCGGGCGTACCGTCCTGAAGCTCCTGGATCAGACCGACGGCAGGATCTATTTCCAGGGCAGGGACATCACCAACATATCCAAGCGCGAGAACCGTGAGCTGAGAAAGGACATGCAGATCATCTTCCAGGATCCCTTCTCGTCCCTGAATCCCAGATTCTGCGTTTCCGACCTGATCGCCGATCCCCTGAAAACCTTTACAAGGATGAGTAAAAGGGATCTGCAGGAAAAGGTATTTGAGATGATGGACCTGGTAGGCCTGTCAAGAAGGTACGCCTTTTCCTATCCCCATGAGCTCGACGGCGGAAGAAGACAGAGAATCGGGATCGCGAGAGCCCTTATCCTGGAGCCCAAGTTCATCGTATGCGACGAGCCCGTTTCCGCTCTTGACGTCTCCATCCAGGCCCAGATCCTGAACCTGCTGCAGGACCTTCAGGTGGAAAAGGACCTGACCTACATCTTCGTTACCCATGACCTGTCGGTGGTCAAGCATATATCCACGGATATTCTGGTCATGTATATCGGCGTCATGGTGGAAAAGAGCAAGGCAAAGGAACTCTTCGAGCATCCTCTGCACCCGTATACCAAGGGCCTGCTTTCCGCCATCCCCGTTCCCAACATCCATCATGAAAAGGTGCGTGTCAAGCTGACGGGTGAGCTGTCATCCCCGATCAATCCGCCCAACGCGTGTCGGTTTGTGAAGAGATGTCCCTATGCGACGGAGATCTGCAGGCATGAGCAGCCCCAGTACGAGGAGATCATGCCCAATCACTTCGTGGCATGCCACAACTGCAGGAAGATCAACAATCTGTGAGACCCGTTTGAAACGGTTTGCCATGTAACCGGCAGTTGAAGAGAGTGAGTCAGCGATACATTTGTGGTTATTTGTGAGGTGATCATTTAATGACAGGATTCAGTAAATACCCCAACTTGTTTAAGCCCATCCAGCTTGGAGATACTCTTTTTCGCAACAGAATTTTCAGCGCGCCGACCGGCCTTCTTGACCTTACGCCAGAGTGTGCTCCGACACAGGACCTCATAGATTATTTCGTCAGAAAGGCAAAGGGAGGAGCTGCCGCTGTAAATATAGGAGAATGCATGGTCGACAGCGTCAGCTTCGGAAGATACAGCTACGACAGCATCCAGATGACTGACCACAAACACAACTACAACGGTCTGGGCAAGCTGGCGGAGGATATCTCCCGCTACGGAGCCATTGCCGCAGTTGAACTGCAGAAAATCGGTATTGCCAGCACCCGAGACGGGGAAACCCTTTCCGGCCCCAGCGAGGGACCCAACCCGTTCAATGAAAAAGCCTACTCCCACGGCATGACGGAGGAGGAGATCCTCAAAACCATCGACGACTTCTCCGAAGCCGCTCTGTACGCGAAAAACAGAGGATTCGGGATGGTCACCATTCACGGTGGACACGGATGGCTCGTCCAGCAGTTCTTCTCTCCCTGGACCAACAAGAGAACGGACCGCTGGGGCGGCTCAGCCGAAAACAGAGCCCGCTTCGCGGTAGCCATCATCGATGAGATCCACAGAAAGTGCGGGAAGAACTTCCCCGTGGAGATCCGCATCAGCGGTTCGGAGCACTTTGACGGCGGCTATGATATCAGCGGCGGCATAGATTTTGCAAGACAGCTGGAAGGACACGCGGATCTGATCCACGTTTCCGCCGGCAACGCCCACGCACCGGGCGATTCTCTCGCGTTTACCCATCCGTCCATCTTCAAAGAGGGCGGATGCAATGTGGAGCTTGCCGAAGAGATCAAAAAGTATGTAAAGACTCCCATCGCAACGGTGGGCGGCCTGTCCGATCCGGATCAGCTTGAGGAGATCATAGCCACCGGGAAGGCAGATATCGTCGTCATGGCAAGAGGCCTGATCTGTGATCCGGACCTTCCCGTCAAGGCCCGTACCGGAAGAGACAGAGAGATCCGCCGCTGCCTGAGATGCTTCAACTGCGTCCACGAGATGTATGAGCATGGAAGACTGTTCTGCGCGATCAATCCGGAATCCGGCAAGGACAGAGAAATAAGCGACGCGCCTCCTCTGAAAGAGCCCAAACACATCCTGATCGCCGGCGGCGGTATGGCAGGCATGGAAGCCGCCATAACAGCCGCGAACGAAGGGCACAAGGTCACGCTGTGCGAGAAATCCGGCGACCTGGGCGGTGTCCTCCGCTGTGAGGTGAATGTGCCCTTCAAGAAGCGGGTAGGGGAGTATATCGAGCATCAGAAATACATGATCGCCAAGAGCGGCGTGGAAGTCCGGCTGAACACGGAAGTAACGCCGGAACTGGCAAAACAGATCCAGCCCGATGTCATCATAGCCGCTATAGGATCCAGGCCTTCTCTGCCGCCCATCAAGGGCATCGACGGAAAGAACGTCCTGACAGCGGAACAGGCATTTGCAAATCCTGAACTCGTGGGCAACGCTGCCGTTATTCTGGGAGCCGGCCTTACGGGTATCGAACTGGGCGTCTATCTGAGAGGACTCGGCAAGGAAGTTACCGTAGTCGAGAAGGAATCCACGACCGCGACCAGGTGGAACGGCGGCCATATCAAACAGCTTGAGAAATCCGGCGCTGCATCCAGGTATGATCATGAGGTCGTTGAGATTACGGATAAAGGCGTCAGATGCTCCACGAAGGATGGCGAGGCGTTCATAGAGGGCGAGACCGTGATCGTTGCCCTGGGTATGAAGCCCCTGTGGGATGAAGCCGTAGCTCTGGCGTACAGTGCCGGTGAGTTTTATCAGGTGGGCGACTGCAGACGTCCCAGAAATATTCTCTCCGCCACCGGCGAGGGCTGGACCGCTGCCAAACAGGCTGGTAAATACTAAATCCTCAACGACATCCGGCATGAACCAATAAATTACCCTCCTGCACCGAATGGTGCAGGAGGGAGACTATGTTTCTGTTATTTGCGTAATGAACCAAGGGGTTCATTGGAAAAAGAGCTCGGAAATCATTTCGGGAGCTTTCATTCGCAGGAGCCTAGCTACGGCTTTGCACAAAGGGGCGGACAGCTTTTTGTTGTATGCGGTCACAGCTTCATTATAGTAAAAGACTTCATTGAATACCGCCCCGCAGAGATCCGAAAACCGGTCGGCGAGATCCTCGGTATCGCAGCCGCTCTTTGAGAGCGAAGCAAGCTTATCATTTACCCGGCTGCACAGACCGTTGACCTCAGATGCGGTGATCGTTTTGCCGCTCACTTTATATCCGTCCAGTCCGTCGAAGGCGGCAAGTACGGACTCCGACCACGACAGCAGCTGGGGACGGATCCTTTTGAACTGTGCGTTTGCTTTATATCGCAGTGAGTCAAGTGAAAAGTATACTGCACATATAAGAAGCAAAGCCGAGACGACAAGCAGTACCAGAACGGCGTACAGTTTATCCGTAGTATTCTCCCCCTTCCATGAAGTGTCGGGTTATTGCGCTTTATCCACAGGCCATATGCTGATGATGTCCTGAAGAATGAAGACCGGCGCTCCCGCATGAAGCAGGAAGCCTATACAGGAATTATAGTGGAATTATCCATTGAAGTCAATCGATAAAGCGGGTGCTGCTCTGCGTTTGCAGAAACGGCCCGCGCTGCCGCGTTAAGCGGAATATCCTGTACCATAATAGTACATTCAAAACAGGCAAAACGGCCAAAAGGAAAGTGTTTCAGGTAAAACAGAAACGGTTTTTCCGTGGTGCAGACAAACTCAACAAGTATTAAGGAGGTATAAGGAATGAATGCCGTTAACCGTTATCCCAACCTGTTCAAGCAGATCAGATTAGGAGATACCGTCTTTCGCAACCGTATCTTCTACGCGCCGACAGGTCTCATCGACCTGAACTCTCAGAGAATTCCCTCCGAAGATTACATCAAGTATTTCGAGAGAAAAGCGAAGGGCGGATGCGCCTCCGTTAATATCGGCGAGTGCTATGTTGACGATATCGGCGCGCCCCAGCATCGCTACGAGATCTTCCGCATGAAAGATCATAAGCTGAACTATAACGGCCTGGGAAAGCTGGCCGAACGGATCACCCGCTACGGTGCGGTAGCTACTGCGGAGCTTCAGAAGCCCGGCCTTGCCAGCTCCCATGACGGTGAAACGCTGCTGGGACCCAGTGACGGCGTGAATCCTTTCAACAAGAATGCGGTATGCCGTGCCATGACGGAGGAGGAGATCTATCAGGTAATTGATGATTTCGCGGAAGCGGCACTATATGCCAAGAACCGCGGCTTCGGTATGGTCATGGTCCATGCCGGCCACGGTTGGATGATCCAGCAGTTCTTCTCTCCCTACTTCAACAAGAGAACAGACCGCTGGGGCGGCTCAACGGAAAACCGTGCCCGTCTCGCAGTCGAGATCTGTGACGCCATTCACAGAAAATGCGGAAGAGGATTCCCCGTTGAGATGCGGATCAGCGGAACAGAGCATTTTGATCAGGGCTATGACCTGAGTGAAGGCATCAAACTTGCCAAGCTGCTGGACGGCCATGCCGATCTGATCCACGTTTCCACCGGCAATCTGCTTGCCCCCGGCAGTTCTGCGTATACACATCCCGGTATTTTCGGAACACCCGGCTGCAATGTCAATGACGCTGCCGCGATCAAGGCCGCGGTATCCACGCCGGTTGCCACGGTCGGCGGCCTGACGGATCCGGAATTCCTGGAGGAGATCATTGCCTCCGGCAAGGCCGATGTCGTGGAGATGGCCAGAGGCCTCATCTGCGAGCCGGATATGCCCTGGAAACTCCGTACCGGCCGGGATAAGGAATCCCGCCGCTGCCTGCGCTGCTTTAACTGTGTCCACGAAATGTATCAGCACGGGCGTCTGTTCTGCGCGATCAATCCGGAATCCGGAAAGGATGTTGAGATCAGTGACCTTCCGCCTGTAGCAGAAAAGAAAAACGTATTGGTTATAGGCGGCGGCATTGCCGGCATGCAGGCTGCGATCACCGCAGCCAAGGAAGGCCATAAGGTTACGCTCTGCGAGAAGGAAGACCACCTGGGCGGCGTCCTGGTCTGCGAGAAGAACGTTCCCTTCAAAAAACCTGTAGATCAGTACATTGAACAGCAGAAATATCTGATCGCAAAGGCTAATATCGACCTGCGCCTGAATACGGAGGTAACACCGGACTTGGCAAACGAACTGCAGCCTGATGTTATTATTGCGGCTCTAGGGGCAACGGCGTCTGTTCCCCCAATTCCCGGTATTGACGGCGCAAACGTCATGACCGCCGAGACGGCCTTTGCCCATCCGGAACTGGTAAAAGACTCCGCAGTCATTCTCGGAGCCGGCCTGACTGGTATTGAGCTGGGGATCTATCTGTCAGAACTCGGCAAGAAGATAGAGGTTGTAGAGAAGGCGGATACGGATGACAGCGAGTGGAATGCCGGTCATATGGCAAAGCTGGCAAGCTGCGGCGTTCATGCCAAATTCAATCACGAGGTGGTAGAAATCACTGCCGACGGTATCCGCTGCAATAACGGCGGAAATGAAGTATTTGTCAAAGCCGGCACTGTCATTCTGGCACTTGGGATGAAACCGCGCTGGGACGAGGCCGATGCCCTGTCTGCATGCGCAGGTGAGTTCTACCAGGTCGGCGACTGCCGGGCGCCCAGAAATATGCTGGCTGCAAACGGAGAGGGCTGGACTGCCGCGAAGCAGGTCGGCCGATACTGATCCGGCTTA
>ONVR01000018.1 GCA_900321335.1 uncultured Eubacteriales bacterium
AGGTCGTTGCCGGCCAGATCCTTGCCCTGCTCCAGCTGACACACGGTGTGCAGCAGGGAGACGGAGTCCAGGTCGAACACGGGCTTTGCTGTGGGGTGATCGCCCAGGGTGGTGTGGTCACCGGTGAGGCAGAGGATGTTGTCGATGCCGAACATGGCGGCGGTGAGCAGATCGGACTGGAGGGCCAGACGGTTCCGGTCACGGCAGGTCATCTGGAAGATGGGGTTCAGACCCACGTCCTTGAGGGCTTTGCAAACGCCCAGAGAGCCCATGCGCATGACGGAGGACTGGTTGTCCGTTACGTTGACGGCTGTGATGTTGCTGAGATACTCCTTGGCCTCCTCCAGCAGGTGATCGATGTTGATCCCCTTGGGAGGGCCTACTTCTGCGGAAACTACAAATTCACCACGTTCAAATAACTCGGTAATTTTCATGCTATCTTGCTCCTAATCATTATAGATTTTTCAGGTTGCCTTACTTGGAGGTATCCTTGTTGGTTGCGAAGTTGCGCACCTGGATGGGGCATCTGAGAAGGTCCAGACGGCCCACCTGCTGGAGACGCCGGTAAATGCGCTCCCAGCCGCATTCCATGTCGCTGTTGACCTCGCATCTGCCGTTCTTGGCGCCGCCGCACTGGCCGTTGACCAGGCTCTTGGAGCAGGCGGTGATGGGGCAGATGCCGCCGGTGATGTTCAGGTAGCACTCGCCGCACTGGTCACAGTCGTGCTCCAGCGGGGTGACGCCCTGGTAGCCGGGCAGGGGGAACGTGTCGCAGCAGGCGTATACGTTCTTGCCCTCCAGGTACTCGGATACGGTCTGTACGCCCACGCCGCAGGAGAAAACCAGTACCGCGTCGGCGGCGTTGATCTCGTCCATGTGCCGCTCCAGGCGAACCTTCAGATTGTCAGGGTTGCAGATATAATCGGTGGTGATCATACCGGTCACTTTGCCGTCGGCAGCGAGCTCCTTCTCGAAGGCGTCGGCCTCCTGCTCGGGGAAGCTGACTTCCTTGCAGCCGTGGCAGTTGATGATAAACACTTTTCCGGTTATCAGGGACAGGATGGCGTCCTTGTCCTTCATCTGGGTAATCAACATATCACTTCATCCCCCTTATCGCGTTTTTGCCCGCCTTGATCTTGGTGACCAGCGGGATCTTGGAGGAGCAGATGTATTCGCAGGACCGGCACTCAATGCAGTCCATGACATTCTTCTCCTTCATGCCCAGCCAGTTCTCCTCGTCGGCATACTTGGAGAAGTACAGGGGAGACAGTTCCATGGGACATACGTCCACGCAGCGGCCGCACTTGATACAGGAGACCTCTACGGAGTGATCCGTGTCCACGGCGATGATGCCGTTGCTGCCCTTGATGATGGGTACGTTCAGATCGTTCAGGACGAAGCCCATCATGGGACCGCCGGCCTTGACGGTCACGTCGTCGCCGCAGATGCCGCCGCAATAGTCGATCAGTTCCTGGGTGCTGGTGCCGATCTTCACGATGAAGTTGCCGGGCTTGCGGATATGCTCGCCGGTCACGGTGACCACGCGCTCCACCAGAGGCATACCGGTCTGGATGGCGTCGGAGATGGCCTTGACGGTGCTGATGTTGCACACCACGGCGCCCACGTCAGCAGGCAGTCCGCCGCTGGGGACCTGACGGCCCAGAACGCGCTTGATGAGCATTTTCTCAGCGCCCTGGGGGTACTTGGTCCTGGCGACCACGACCTCGATGTTCTCCAGATCCGCCGTCTTGGCCTGCAGAAGCTCAATGGCGTCGGGCTTGTTGTCCTCGATGACGATGATGCCCTTGGGGGCGCTGACGGCCTTCATGGTGGCCTTCAGACCGAAAATCACGTCGTCGGCGTACTCCAGCAGGACGCGGTGATCCGCGGTGAGCAGAGGCTCACACTCGCAGCCATTGAGAAGCACGGCGTCAATGGGCTTGTTGGGTTTGAGTTTTACGTAGGTGGGGAAGCCCGCACCGCCCATGCCGACGATGCCGCTGTCCTTGACGATCTCGATGATCTCGTCGGGGGAGAGCTCGTCCAGACTCTTGTGGGGCTTTACGGACTCGTGCAGAGTGTTCTTCCCGTCGGACTTGATGACCACGGACAGCACGCCGGGACCCTTGGTGGGGTGCATACGGGGCTCTACCGCGATGACGGTGCCGCTGACACTGGAATGAATGGGGCTGCTGATAAAGCCGGCCTGCTCGCC
>ONVR01000176.1 GCA_900321335.1 uncultured Eubacteriales bacterium
CCGGCCTATCTGACCCACTGCGCGGAGACACAGCTGGAGACGGAGCTGATGATCAATATGCTCCAGGCCTACGGGATCCCGGTGGTGACCCAGTATCCCAACGACGGCAGCTTTGGCAAGGTCATGCTGGGCATGGCCGGCGGCGGAGCGGATCTGTACGTGCCGGAGACCATGCTCCAGGACGCAAAGGACCTGCTGGCAAGCGAGCCGGTGGAGGAAGACGATCGGTGAAAAAACGCCCCTATTACGAGGCATACGACAAGCGGTACCGGATCGCCCATGAAAAGGGCATCTGCTGGTTGGGAGAGGAGCCCTCTGCCGTTGTTCTCCAGACGCTGGAGCGATGGGCCGTGCCCCGGGAATCGGCCATACTGGAACTGGGATGCGGCGAGGGCCGGGACGCCCGTGCGCTTTTGCGCCGGGGATTCGATCTGCTGGCCACAGACGTATCCCCCGAGGCGATCCGCTTCTGCCGGGAGCGGAGCCCGCAGTGGAAAGACCGGTTTCAGGTGCTGGACTGTGTGGCGGGGACGCTGGAGAAGCGTTTCCGTTTTATCTATGCGGTGGCCGTCGTTCATATGCTGGTCACAGACCGGGACCGGGACGCCTTTTACCGATTCGTTGCTGCGCATCTGACAGAGGGCGGGGTCGGCCTGATCTGCTCCATGGGGAACGGGACGACCTAGCGACAAACTGATCCTGCCGAAGCCTTCCGGATACAGTATCGGGATTATGGGGAAGAGAAGATCCGGCTGCCGGCTACATCCTGCCGGATGGTCAGCTTTCCTGTCTTTCGGGACGAACTGCGCCGAAACGGCCTTTTGCGCCTGGAAGAGGGGATGACCGCCGTCTCTGGCTTTTCGGAGATGATGTATGCCGTGGTGGGGCGGGCAAACAGATAACCGGGACGCTTTGGAAAAAGCGCCCCGGTTTTTCAACAGGATAGACAAAAAAGCGGAAGAAAGTTCTTCCGCTTTTGTTATTGACAAGCCCTGTTTGTTGTGATAAAATAAATTGCTATACGAATTTAGTGAAGCAGACGAAACTCCACCTCACTAAAATCATTTTAGCACAAAGCAAGAAAAAAGCAAGAGCGAAGCGGACAAAACTTACAACGCAACCGAGCGTATCATTCCGGCCGAGGCGCCGCAAAACCATCAGAAGGAGTGACGTTAATGCCAAAGACCATGCAGATGCCTAAGGACGTCATGTTTGGCAAGACCAAGAGAAAGTCTTTTGCCAAATCCGACGAAATTATGGATATGCCGAATCTTCTGGAGATCCAGAAGGATTCCTACAACTGGTTCCTGGAAAAAGGCCTTCGGGAAGTTTTCAAGGATACCGCCGCCATTACCGACTACACGGGAGAACTGGAGCTGTCGTTTATCGACTATTCGATGAATGAAAAGCCCAAGTACTCCATTGACGAGTGCCGGGCCAGAGACGCCACGTACGCCGCGCCTCTGAAGATCGGCGTGCGCCTGTACAACAAGAGAACGGGCGTGATTACCGAGCAGGAGATCTTCATGGGGGATTTCCCCATCATGACCGAGGCCGGCACCTTTATCATCAACGGCGCCGAGCGCGTGGTGGTCTCCCAGATCATCCGCAGCCCCAGCGCCTATTTTGAAAAGCGCACCGATCCCAAAACGGCCATCACCGTCTATGCCGCCACGCTGATCCCGTACCGGGGCGCCTGGCTGGAGTATGAGACGGACGCCTCCAACACCTTCTATGTCCGCATCGATAAAAACAGAAAGCTGCCCATCACCTGGCTCCTCCGGGCCATCGGCAACCGGACCGAGCAGCCCTACACCTGGCTGAGTATGGCCGACGCCCAGAACGGCGTCACCACCAACGAGCAGCTCAAGGCCGTTTTCGGCGAGGATGAGCGGCTGATCTCCACGCTGGACAAGGATACCTGTGCCAGCCGGGAAGAGTCTCTCATTGAACTGTACAGAAGACTGCGGCCCGGCGATCCTCCCACGGTGGACAGCGCCGAGACCCTGATCTACAATCTGTTCTTCGATCCCCGGCGGTATGACATCTCCGCCGTGGGCCGCTATAAATTCAATAAGAAACTGTCCATCTGGCACAGGATCGCAAACCAGGTGCTGGCCGCGCCCGTCACCGATCCCATGACCGGCGAGATCCTGGCCGACGAAGGGGAAAAGCTCACCCGCGCCAGAGCCGAGGAGCTGGAGGCTCACGGCGTCAACGAGGCGTGGATCCGGGACGAGGACGGCAAGCTGGTCAAGGTCTTCGGCAACGGCATGGTGGACCTGAAGAACTTTGTGTCCTTTGATCCTCTGGCGGAGCTGGGCATCAAGGAAAAGGTCCGCTTCATCCTTCTCAAAGACCTGCTGGAGAAATACGGTGACGATGAGGAGGCTCTCAAGGAGGCCATTTCCGACAACATTGACGACCTGATCCCCAGACACATCATTCCCGACGATATTTTCGCCACGGTCAACTATCTCAACTGTCTGGCACACAACACCGGCAACGCCGATGACATCGACCATCTGGGCAACCGCCGCATGCGCTGCGTGGGCGAGCTGCTCCAGAACCAGATCCGGGTGGGCTTCTCCCGGATGGAGCGTGTGATCCGGGAGCGTATGACCCTTCAGGATCTGGACGCCATCACGCCCCAGACCCTCATCAACACCCGGCCTGTGACGGCGGCCATCAAGGAGTTCTTCGGCTCCTCGCCTCTGTCTCAGTTCATGGATCAGAACAACCCCCTGGCGGAGCTGACCCACAAGCGCAGA
>ONVR01000155.1 GCA_900321335.1 uncultured Eubacteriales bacterium
ATGGCCGCCGGCCCCGCCTCCTACGGCATGACCGACACCATGGGCCGCATGCACTCCGACGCCCAGTTCGCCGGCTCCTCCTCCGTCCCCGCTCACGTGGAGATGATGGGCTTTATCGGCATGGGCAACAACCCCATGGTGGGGGCCACCGTGGCCTGCGCCGTGGCGACCGCCCAGGCACTGAGCCGGTAAGCCTCTGTAAGCCAAAAGCGCCGCTGGTTTTCAGCGGCGCTTTTCTTCTCCGCTGCACCATGGCGCGCAAAAAAAGGCGGCGCACCGAAACGGGTGCGCCGAAAAGAAAGGGTTGTGGGATAAAGATATGAGCTTTCCGCCCCACAGGGGGCGTGCCATTGGATAAGCTGTGCTTTTATGGTAGCACGGCGCCGGGCACCTGTCAACGGAGAAAACCGTCGCATTTCCACTGCTTTTGTCGAATGGAAAAAGCAGAGCCTGAACGTTCCGCAGGCTCTGCTTTTTTACGGGTCAATCCCGGTATTTTCCCACGATGATGCAGGCGTTCTGCCCGCCGAAGCCCAGGGAGTTGGACATGGCGTACGCCACGTCGGCTTTTGCGCCGACGGAGGCCACCACGTGAAGATCGCACTGGGGGTCCGGGGTGTCATAGTTCAGGTTGACCGGCAGGATGCCGTCCCGGACGGCGCCGATACAGGCGATGACTTCCGTAATGCCGCCGGCGCCCATGAGGTGCCCCGTGGCGCCCTTGGTGGAGCTGACGGGGAGCTGATCCGTCCAGTCGCCGAATACGGCGCGGATGGCGTTGGCCTCGGCGATATCCCCGGCGGGGGTAGAGGTGCCGTGGGCGTTGAGATACCCGATCTGCTCCGGGGCAAGCCCCGCCCGCCTCAGGGCGACGCGCACACAGGCCGCCGCCCCCTCTCCCTGGGGATGGGGGGCCACCATGTGATAGGCGTCCGTGTTGTTGGCGTAACCCACCAGCTCGCCGTGGATCCGGGCGCCCCGCTTCCGGGCGTGCTCCAGGGTCTCCAGCACCAGGGCGCCGCCGCCTTCGCCGATGACGAAGCCGCTTCTGTCGGCGTCAAAGGGTCGGCTGGCGCGGGTGGGGTCGTCGTTGTGAACTCTGGTCAAAGCCTGGGACCGGGTCAGGCTGCCGATGAGCAGCTCGTTTACGCTGGCCTCTCCCGCCATGACCACCATGGCGTCGGCGTCCCCCGCCCGGAGCATCATGGCCGCCATGGTAATGGCGTCGCCGCCGGAGGAGCAGGCGGTGTTGACCGTCATGCCGGGCCCCTTGATGCCGTGGGCAATGGCGAACTGGGCCGGGGCCAGATTGCCCAGGACCTTCGTCAGGAACTTGGGGCCGACCTTTTTGCCCAGATCGGCGGCCTGCTGGGTCCTGCTGATCTCCGCCAGACCGTCCAGGGCGGTGCCCATCATGATCCCCGTCCGGAAGGGGTCCACCTCCATGCCGCTGTCCCGGAGGGCCTCCTCCGCCGCGGCGTAGGCGTAGTGCATGAAGTCCACCATATTCTCGGCGATCTTCCGGGGAATGTAGTCCAAGGGGTCAAAGTTCTTGACCTCACCGGCGATCTTCACCGCCAGGTTTTCCGTGTCGATCTTTGTGATCCTGTCAATGCCGCAGACACCCCCGCCGATGGCCTCCAGGTACCTGTCCGTCCCAATGCCCACCGGGGTGACCGCGCCCATACCCGTAATGACGATCCTGCTCACGATTCCGTCTCCTCCGCATCCGTACACTGGGCCGTTCCGATCCGGCGGAAGCGGTCGTAGCGGCGCCGGACGATATCCTCCACGTCCTCGTTCCGGCACCGGGAGAAATAGTCGTACAGCGCATCCTGAAGCTGCTGATAGAGCACGTCAAAGCCCTCCGATTCCGGGAACACCCGCTCCGTCACGCCCAGGGCGTAGCCGTCCTGCGCCGTCAGCCGGAGGCACTCCGCCGCGTCGGCGGCCCGTTTGGCGTCCCGCCAGAGAATGCTGGCGCAGCCCTCGGGAGAGATCACGGAGTAGATGGCGTTTTCCAGCATCCACACCTGGTCGGCCACCGCCAGACCCAGGGCGCCGCCGGAGCCGCCCTCGCCGATGAGCACGGAGATAATGGGGGTCCGCAGGCCCATCATGGTGGTCATGTTCTCCGCGATGGCCTGGCCCTGCCCCCGCTCCTCGGCGCCGATGCCGCAGAAGGCGCCGGAGGTGTCCACGAAGCACACCACGGGCCGGTGGAATTTCTCCGCCTGCTTCATCAGGCGCTTGGCCTTCCGGAAGCCCTCGGGATTGGGAGCGCCGAAGTTGCGCATGATGCGCTCTTTGGTGTCCTTTCCCTTCTGCATGGCGATGACCGTGACGGGCAGATCCTTCAGCATGGCCACGCCCCCCACGATGGCGGGATCGTCGGAAAAGCGCCGGTCCCCGTGGAGTTCAAAGAAATCGGTAAAGATATTTTCGATATAATCCGTGCCCACAGGCCGGTC
>ONVR01000375.1 GCA_900321335.1 uncultured Eubacteriales bacterium
AGGATAGAAACGGCAGTGCGGGAGCAGGTGGGAATGGAATGATCTTTTCCATCGTCCTGATCATTGCCATTGCGTGGACGCACAAACCCATCTCCGTGTGGGAGATGATCAAAGAAGAGCTGCGATATGCAGCGGAAAGGAAAAAGAAATGAGAATCATTACCTGCGAACAGGTGTCAGAGGGCCATCCTGACAAGCTGGCGGATCAGATCGCCGACGCCATTGTTACGGACTGCCTCCGGCGCGACAAGAACAGTCGGGTGGCGATTGAGTGTCTGCTGAAGGACAACCACATCATTATCGCCGGAGAACTGACCTCCAACCACAAGCCGGATTACTGCAAGTTGGTGTATGAGGTGTTTGACCGGATCGGCTGGGAAAAATTGAACTATGGAGATCCGTCCCTGTATGCCGGTCCTGAGATCGGAATCCTTGTGAAGGAGCAGAGCCCGGATATCGCCCTCGGCGTTGACAAGGGCGGAGCGGGAGACCAGGGCATGATGTATGGCTACGCCACCAATGAAACGCTGGAGCTGCTGCCGATTCCCTATGTTGTGGCAACCCGCTTTCTCCGTTTGCTGAAAGAGCACCCGAGCAAGATGTTCCGCGCAGACGCCAAGGCTCAGGTGAGCTACGACTATGACAGCGGCCGGATCACGACTTTCCTCTGTTCGGTACAGCACAGTCCGGATGTGGAGCCGAGTGACTTCCGGCACATTATTGAAGCCCTCATGATTATCGCGGCAAGCGAAAACGGACTCAATACGGACTTTGAAAAACTGGTCAATCCGACCGGGCGATTTGTGATCGGAGGCCCATATGCGGATTGCGGGGTGACCGGCAGGAAACTCGCCTGCGACACCTACGGCGGCGTAGGCAGAATCGGCGGCGGTGCCATGAGCGGGAAGGATCCCAGCAAAGTCGACCGCAGCGGAGCGTATATGGCCCGGAAAATCGCAAGGGATATTGTCCGAGCCGGGTATGCAGAACGGTGTGAAGTCCAGATTGCCTACGCAATCGGTGTGGCGCAGCCCGTTTCCGTGTATGTGGAAACCTTCGGGACGGAATACCAGGACAAGGAATTCCTGGAGCAGTACGTCCGTGACAGCTACGATCTGACACCGAAGGGCATCATCGACAGCCTGGGGCTTCTGGACGTGGACTACAACGCTGTGTCCAGCTACGGGCACTTCGGGAAGGCGGACCTTCCCTGGGAGCAGTGATGCCGTCCCGGCCGAACACACCATGCCGCCACCCTGGATGCGCTGCCCTCGTACCTTACGGCACCAAGTACTGTGAGGCACATAAGCCGCTGCACCCCGAGGAGGTGCGGAGCGCAAGCGACAGAGGCTACGGCAGAGCGTGGCAGAAGGCAAGGAAGAGGTACCTTGCCTCCCATCCCCTCTGCGCAGAGTGCATGAAGGAAGGCAAGTACACCAAGGCAACAGATGTAGACCACATCGTGCCGCACAGAGGGGACAAGGTCCTCTTCTGGGATCAGAGCAACTGGCAGCCACTCTGCCATAAGCACCACAGCATCAAGACGCGGAATGAGGACCACAATCCGGAGTATCGGTTTTGAGGTATGCAAATATTTGCATAGGGTAAGTAAAAGTGTTCTGGGGTGGCCCCGGGGGGCGGGTTCACTTCTCTACGGTGAAGTCTTTAGAAGACCGTCGGCTCCTTTCGCGTTGAGTTTCGCAAAATGAGGGGGCCGGGGGCCCTTTTGACCCTGTTCCGACGCAATCCGAAAAGGTAAAACAGCTGAAAAAGCCTGAAAACAGGGCTGTTTCAGCTGTTTTCCTTTGTCGTCGGGGCGCGTAAAACTTCATCGGAAACAGAAAAAACTTCGGCGAATTTCGGGTATATTTCGAGATTTTGGATAAGTTGGAGCTTCAATTCGACGCAATCCGAACATGGGACCCTGTCAGAAAGGAGGGCAGATATCTTGCGGGAAGAGATCATCCGGGAAGACGAATACGTGGACATCTGCCCCAACTGCGGCGGCTTGTTTTCGCAAAATAAAAGAGGACGAAGGAAAAAATTCTGCTCAGAGAAGTGCCGGACGGCATGGAACCACAGGCACCCCAACCCGGCAAACTGGAAAAACACGGCGCGTACATGTATCTGCCCACAGTGCGGGAAGGAGTTCATCGCCACCCGTGAATATGGGCAGCTGCGGAAATATTGCAGCATTGCCTGCTCCAACCGGGGCAGGGCTGCGGAGAGGAGAAAAGAACATGACGCTGGAAGAGAAGATGGATCAGGTTCCTGACGACCCGGTGAATCACCCGAGTCACTATACGGACGGGATTGAGGTCATCGACTATATCGAATCAAAACATTTCCCATACCACATCGGCAACGCGGTCAAGTATCTGTCGAGAGCCGGCAAGAAAGACAAGACCAAAACGGTGGAAGATCTGAAGAAAGCGGTATGGTACATCAACCGCTACATCGACCTGCTGGAGAAGGAGGGCGCGCAATGACGCTGACAGAAGGATTCGTGAAGGACGAAGTTTTTATCGACTTCGGCGTGGAAATCATGTACGGCGACGATCAGTGCTATATCGACTATCCCTGCCGCTTCCCGACCGTAGGCTTCCAGCTCATGGCGACCAATGGTCTAAGTCAGATCGCGGACCGCATCCGGAAGGACCAGGGCATGAAGCCCATGCACCCGCTGGACGAGTACACCGACGACACCTGCGACAACGACGGCTGGTACGATTTCTATGTGGGCCTGAACGGATATGCAGATAATCACATGGACAGCTGCATCGAGTTCGTTGTGATCAACAGCGATTCCGAGGATAACGAGCAGCTGTATACTATCGACCTGACGGCGGACGAGCAGAATGCGCTATATGCCCGTCTGGATGAACAGTGCCGGAAGTACCTGGATAAGGGCTGTGAAGAACTGCTCGCCGAGGCGCGGAAGCGTATGGAGGAGGATGCCACATATGAGCTTGGATAAGGCCATCGCCCATGGCAAAGAAAAACGGAAACCATATTGCGGCTCCAAGGCGATAGACAAGACGTGCCGGAATCACGGAAGCTGCCCCTGGTGCAGGCAGAACCGGATGCACAAGTTCCGGCGCATTACAGCGGAGGAGGACATGAAGTGAAGATTATCAAGCGGGACGGACGAGAAGTCCCATACGACTACAGGAAAATTAAAAATGCCATCGAAGCGGCGAATGCGGAGGTAGCGGAGGCAGACCGCCTTTCCGATACGGAGGCCGGTTTTATTATTGGCCGGATCGAGAAACGATGCGCTGAACTGGGCAGGGCTGTCCATGTGGAAGAGATTCAGGACATGGTAGTGGAAGAGCTGATGGCGTCGGATCATTACCGTCTCGCCCTCCATTACAGCGACTACCGGCTGCGGCATGAGCTGCTCCGGAAGCAGAACAGCACTGACGCAAAGATCCTGGCGCTTCTCCGGCATGACAACGAACTGGCCAAACAGGAGAACGCAAACAAGGACCCGATCATCAACAGCACGATGCGGGACTACCTGGCGAGTGAAGTATCCGAGGATATCTGCCGCAGATACATTTTTCCTGAGGATGTGGTAAAGGCCCATGATGAGGGCATCATCCACATTCATGACATGGGCTATGTGTCCGGACCGATCTCCAACTGTGAGCTGGTGAATCTGGAGGACATGCTGCAGAACGGAACGGTCATCACGGACACCCTGATCGAGAAGCCGCACAGCTTCTCTACGGCCTGCAACATTGCCACCCAGATCATCGCCCAGGTTGCCAGCAACACCTATGGCGGGCAGACGATCAGCCTTGCCCATCTCGCTCCCTTCGTGGATGTGAGCAGGCAGAAATATAAAAGCGAGATCAAGGATGAGTTCCTCGCCATAGGCAAAGACTACACCGATGATGAGGTTAACCGCATGGCGGAGATGCGCGTGCGTAAGGAAGTGCAACGCGGCATCCAGACCATTCAGTACCAGATCCAGACGCTCCTTACCACCAACGGGCAGACGCCTTTCGTCTCTGTGTTTATGTATTTGGATGAGGTGGAGCCTGGACAGACG
>ONVR01000166.1 GCA_900321335.1 uncultured Eubacteriales bacterium
GCTTGCAACGGGCGACTCCGCCCGGGCCGCCTTTGGCGGCGAAGAAAGGATGAGCACAGCGGCCTCTTTCTTTTTGGGCTTCGCCCTTCGGAGATTGGACGTGCTCGGCGGAAATGAATTCCGCCTGCGCCAAGGATTTGCCGACGCTTTGCCCTGTTGTGTTTTGCCGGAGGGTATGATATACTGCCTGTACTTCTTGAATTTTCAGACGAAAGGAAACCCTGCATATGATCACAGTCAACAACCTGAGCCTGCAATACGGCGGCACGCCGCTGTTTTCCAAGGTGGACCTGCAGTTTACCGCCGGCAACTGCTACGGCGTCATCGGCGCCAACGGCGCCGGGAAATCCACCTTCCTGAAGATCCTCTCCGGGGAGCTGGAGTCCACCACGGGTACGGTGGATATCAAGCCCGGGGTCCGCATGTCTGTGCTCAAGCAGGATCAGTTTCTCTACGACGACTACTCCGTCATGGAGACCGTTATCATGGGCAACCAGCGCCTGTACGAGTGCGGCAAGGAGAAAGACGCCCTGTACATGAAGGAGGACTTCTCCGACGCCGACGGCCTCCGGGCCGCGGAGCTGGAGGAGGAGTACGCGGAGCTCGGCGGCTGGGAAGCCGAGTCCGACGCCTCCCAGCTGCTCCAGGGCCTTGGCATCAAAACGGCCCTGCACGGCAATCAGATGGCGGATATGGATCCCCGGGACAAGGTGAAGGTCCTGCTGGCCCAGGCTCTGTTCGGCCATCCGGACATCATTCTGCTGGACGAGCCCACCAACAACCTGGACATCAACTCCGTGGTCTGGCTGGAGGACTTCCTCATGGACTACGCCGGTACCGTCATCGTGGTGTCCCATGACCGGTACTTCCTCAACACCGTCTGCACCCACATCGTGGATATCGACTACGGCAAGATCAAGATGTACGTGGGCAACTACGACTTCTGGTACGACGCCTCCCAGCTCATGCAGAAGCTCATCAAGGAGAAAAACCGGAAGAGCGAGGAGAAGATCCGGGAGCTGGAGGAATTCATCCGCCGCTTCTCCGCCAACAAATCCAAGTCCCGGCAGGCCACCTCCCGCCGGAAGATGCTCGACAAGCTGACCCTGGAGGAGATCCCCGCCTCGTCCCGGCGGTATCCCTGGGTGGGCTTCCAGATGGCCAGAGAGCCGGGCAAGGACAGGCTTTTCGTCACGGAGATCTCCAAGACCATCGACGGGGTCAAGGTTCTGGATAAGGTGAGCTTTATCATGGGCAAGGAAGACAAGATCGCCCTTATCGGCGCCGATGAGATCGCCATTACCACCCTGTTTAAGATCCTTGCCGGGGAGCTGGAGCCCGACGAGGGCACCGTCAAGTGGGGTGTGTCCACCAGCCAGTCCTACATGCCCAAGGACAACAGCGCGTATTTCAACGACTGCGATCTGGATATCATGGACTGGATGCGCCAGTTCTCCGAGGACAAGCGGGAGAGCTATCTGCGCACCTTCCTGGGCCGGATGCTCTTTACGGGGGACGACGTGTATAAGCCCGTCAAGGTCCTCTCCGGCGGCGAGAAGGTCCGCTGCATGATCAGCAAGCTCATGCTCTCCGGAGCCAGTGTGCTCATGCTGGATCAGCCCACCAACCATCTGGATCTGGAGAGCATTGCCGCCCTGAACAACGGCATGTCGGAGTTTAAGGGCAATATCATCTTTACCACCCACGACCACCAGATGACCCAGACCGTGGCCAACCGGATCATCGAGCTCAAGGACGGCAAGATCATTGACCGCCACGTGACCTATGACGAGTATGTGGATATGATGCGGGCACAGCAGGAACAGGAAGCGTAAGCAAGAAGCCGGAGCGGAAAACGCTCCGGCTTTCCGCATGCCCGGCCGGGGAGCCTCATAGGATGGTGATATGGAGATCACGGGGGAGGCAAAGCGATGGGGACGTTATGGAAGGCCGCGCTGTTCGGGTTGGTCGAGGGGATCACGGAGTGGCTGCCCGTCAGCAGCACGGGACACATGATCCTGCTGGAGAGGTGGCTGCCCATGGAGATGACGGCGCGTTTCTGGGAGACTTTTCTTGTGGTCATTCAGCTGGGGGCCGTGGCCGCCGTGGTTGTCACCCGGTTTTCGGAACTCTGGCCCCTGGAGCGTACAGGCGGACTTCATCTGAACCGGAAGATCCTGGCCCTGTGGGGAAAGATCCTGCTTGCCTGCGTACCGGCGGCGGTGCTGGAGCTGACGGTGGGGCAGTATCTGACAGCTCTGTTTTACAGGCCCCGGTGTGTGGCGGCGGCGCTGATCGCCGTGGGCGCGTTGTTCCTGCTTGTGGAGCGGGTGAACCGGCGCCGGGTGCCCCGGCTCACCGCGCCGGAGCAGATCGACGGAAAGCGGGCCCTGGCCATCGGACTGTTTCAGCTCCTGGCCGCCGCGTTTCCCGGCACTTCCCGGTCCGGCGCCACCATTCTGGGGGCGCTGCTGCTGGGGATCTCCCGACCGGCCGCCACGTCGTTTTCTTTCTATCTGGCAGTGCCCGTGATGGCGGGGGCCAGCCTCTGGAAGCTGCTGCAGACCGGCCTGCGCTTTACGGGAGAGGAACTCTCGCTGCTGCTGATGGGGACGGTCTGTGCCTTTGCCGTGTCTATGGCCGTGATCCGGGGCCTGACCGGCTTCGTCCGGCGGCGGGATTTCACGGCGTTTGCTGTCTATCGGATCGCCCTGGGGCTCCTCGTGCTGACGGTTCTGGCGTAAAAAAAGAGGACGTGACTGCGCACGTCCTCTTTTTTTATTGCCGGATCGCCGTGTCCCGCACAAAGCCGGGGGACGCGGCGCTTTTGACCTCGTGCTCCACAACGGCCACCCGCTCTGCCAGTCGGCACAGGGATTCCACCTTCCGCTCCAGGGCGTCCAGCCGGAAATTGACCAGCTTGTTGGCGATTACGATACCGGACACCGAGCCGATCAGCGTCCCCAGCAGAGACAAAAGCGCCACGAGAATTTCCGCGTGCATATGCTCACCTCCAAAAAAACGTCTCTGACTATAGGCGGTCAGAGACGTTTTTTTGCACGAAAACGTACAACGTTTCCAAAAATTTTTTCGGCAGGGACGACTTTACTTGATATAAGTGCCCAGGGCACGGCTCAGATCGTCCACCACCTGGGTGTCGCCCTCCTGCACGGCCTCCACCACACACCGGCGCATATGGCTCTGCAGCAGGACCACACCGGCGTTGTTCACGGCGGATTTTACGGCGGAGAGCTGGATGAGGATCTCCGAGCAGTCCCGTCCGTCACTGATCATGTTCTTGATGGATTCCAGGTGGCCGATGGCCCGTGACAGGCGGTTGATCACCGCCTTCGCCTCGGCCTCGGTATACTGCTGCCGGGTGGCGCGCATATGGTCCTTTTCATGGGCAAAGGACTTTTCAAAAGCCTCAACACGGTCTTTGTCAAATTCGTAGTTGTGCATAGCAGCTCCTTTTTCACGACCGCCGGACCGGGCGGCCTGCAGCCCCCGGCACCGGGCCGGGAAAACCAATTATTCCGATCTCTGGAATTATACCTGAATCAAACCGATTAATCAAGTATTTGCATGACAGATCGTGTTGCTTTTTCCCCGCTTCTATGATAAGATGGGATCGTAAGATGCGAATAATTTTCGCTAGGCTGCAAAAAATAGAAAACCCGGAAAAAACAAGAAAAAAAGGATTCCGATCAGGAGGTTTTGACTATGATTCTGCATGAAGGTCATGAACACGAACACACCCACGACGGAGAGCAGCACGGCCACGACCACGGCCTGCACCATCACCGTCATCCCGTAGAGCCGGCGGCGGAGGGCTCCGTGCCGGAGCAGACCATCGCCCTGGTGAGCTATATGCTCGACCACAACCGTGCCCACGCCGAGGAGATCCACGAGCTGGCCCACAAGCTGGATGCGCTGGGACAGCACGAGGCGGCGGAGCTGATCGGGGAGGGCGTGTCCTGCTACATCGACGGCAACAACCGTCTGGCGGAGGCTCTGGAGGTATTGAAAGGAGAAAACCGATAATGTGTCTTTCCAAAGTATTTCAAATCGTAAACGGAACGGAAAACCAGGTCTGTGAATACGTCAGCCAGCTCAAGCTGGTCAACGACAAGATCGTCCTGACCGACATCATGGGACTGGAGACCGTCGTCACCGGCAAGGTGACGGGGGTGGACCTGGTCAACAACCGCATCACCATCGAGGCCTGATATGCGCTACGAGATGGTGCGTGAGATCTTCAACGAGTGCGCCAACAACCAGATGCGGGACGTATTTTTTGAAGAGGTGGACATTGACGACACGGACGCCTACGTGCGCCGGTTCTGCACCGGCGGGGACGTGAAATGCGAAAAGAGCGTGTTTCCGGACGGCTCCGTCGTGTACGATCTGGACAGCGACGGCCTGCTCTCCCGGATCACGTTTACGGAGGCGTAGGTTTTCGGTATGACCGGAGGCGGAGGCCGCCGGATTTGATAGAATCTTGCGTTTTTTTGTAAAATCTTTTTATGCCACTTTGAAACTTACAACAAATCATTGACAAAGCGCGTCCAAATTGATAAACTTTTACGGACAATGGTGGAGGTGTGTGCCTCCGCCTACAAGATGTTGTACCGCGGGGAGGAATTTCACCCCGCGCACAGGAGGCAATTTATGGCATTTACCACCATCGCGGTGGCCGGAAAGGGCGGGACCGGAAAAACGACCCTTTGCGGCTTTTTGATCGATTATCTATGCAAGAAGGGGAAAGGGCCCATCCTGGCTGTGGATGCCGACGCCAACTCCAACCTCAACGAGGTCCTCGGCGTGGAAGAGCCCGTTTCTCTGGGAGATATCCGGGAGGAGATCGCCCATGCGGAGCTGGAGGAGGTCAGCCCCATTCCCGCGGGAATGAGCAAGCAGGACTATATGGACTGGAAGTTCAACAGCGCCCTGATCGAGGAGGACGACTATGACATGCTCGTCATGGGGCGGACCCAGGGCAAGGGCTGCTACTGCTTTGTCAACGGCCTGCTTCAGAGCCAGCTGCAGAAGATCTCCAAGGGATACCGTTACATCGTTGTGGACAACGAGGCCGGTATGGAGCATATCAGCCGGGGCACACTGCCCAGCGTGGATATCATCCTTCTGGTTTCCGATTGCTCCCGAAGAGGCATCCAGGCCGTCGGCCGGATCGCCAAAATGATCCAGGATCTGGATCTCAAGCCCAAGACTGTCAAGCTGATCGTCAACCGGGCCCCCAACGGGGAGCTCAACGCCGGCGTTCTGGAGGAGATCAAGCTCCAGGAGCTGGATCTGCTGGGCGTGGTACCCCAGGACGAAAACATCTACGAGTACGACTGCGAGGGCAAGCCCACCAGCACCATCCCCGAAAGCAGCCCCTCCCGGGCGGCCTTTGACAAACTTATTGCGGAATTAATTTAATTCAAATTAAGTTAATTATAAACAGCACATCTTATTATCTCTTGAAATGAAAGGGGAAAAACAAGTTGAGTGAACTGACAAAATTCGTAACGACAACAGTTGAGCAGATGGAAGCTGACACTGCCCGGCTGCACGAGACTGCCGTTCAGGTCGGAATCGACACCTGGCAGGACCGTGTCAAGAACCAGACGCCCCACTGCGGCTTCGGCGAGAAGGGTATCTGCTGCCGTATCTGCACCATGGGTCCCTGCCGCATTACGCCCAAGGCCCCCAAGGGCATCTGCGGCGCCACGGCTCACACCATCGCCGGCAGAAACTATCTGAGAATGGCCGCCGCCGGCGCTGCCGCTCACTCCGACCACGGCCGCGAGTGCGTGCAGAAGCTGCTGGACTCCGCGCCCGACGGCAACTACAAGATCAACGATGAGAAGAAGCTGCTCAAGGTCGCCCAGGAATGGGGCGTTGAGACCGAGGGCAGAGACATCTACGACATCGGCCACGAGGTGGCGCTGCTGGGCCTGCAGGAGTACGGCAAGCTCCAGGGCGACTCCCGTTTCCTTGCCCGGGCAAACCCCGAGCGTCAGCAGGTCTGGCATGACCAGGACGTGGCGCCCGGCGCCATCGACAAGGAAGTCGTCAGAGCACTCCATATGACCCACATCGGATGTACGGCTGAGCCCGAGGCTCTTGTCCGGGCCGCTCTGCGTACCGGCATGGCGGACGGCTGGGGCGGCTCCATGGCCGGCACCGAGTTCTCCGATATCATGTACGGCACCCCCATGCCCAAGGAGACCGAGGGCAACCTGGGCGTTCTGGAGAAGGATATGGTCAACGTGATCTGCCACGGCCACGACCCCGCCGTCTCCGAGATGATCGTCCGGGCCTCTGAGGATCCCGAGCTCATCGCCCTTGCCAGAGCCGAGGGCGCCAAGGGCATCAACGTGGTTGGCCTGTGCTGCACCGCAAACGAGATGGCCATGCGCCACGGCGTCAGAATGGTGGGCAACTTCCTGCAGCAGGAAAACGCCATCCTCAC
>ONVR01000058.1 GCA_900321335.1 uncultured Eubacteriales bacterium
GGTCCAAAACCTGGAGGGCATGGGCTTCACGGTTGTTCCTTTCGGGCAGGGCTTCAAAGACATGAGCCCGCCCACCAAGGAGCTGATGAAGCTGGTGCTCGAACAGAGGATCGCGCACGGCGGCCACCCGGTGCTACGCTGGATGATGGATAACATCTATATCCGCACGGACCCGGCCGGCAACATCAAGGCCGACAAGGAAAAAAGCACCGAGAAGATCGACGGCGCGATCGCCACGATCATGGCTTTGGACAGGGCGATCCGGTGCGGAACGGACACCGGAGAAAGCGTCTATGACAGCCGCGGTCTCTTGTTTATATAGCCCGTAATATACACAATTTCCTCTCTGTATCTTTGTGTAGTATATGAGCAGAATTGACTTGCTATTTAGGTCAAAAAGAGCGAATATACAGACAACAAAACGAACGGAGGATACCACAATGACAACCGAAATCAACACATACTTTGCAGAAAAGAAAGCAATCATGGAAGCCTACTACGAAGAGCGCAGAGCCCTGCGCGACGCGAAGGACGCCGCCTACGGCAGAAACGATTACGAAGAAGGCCGCCGGCTTTTAGCGGAAGCAGACAAAATGACCTGCCCGATGACCGAAGGCGCCTGCATGGCGATCCGCTTTTGGAAGGCCAACGCCGACACCATGATCGCGGACGACCACCTTTGGACCAAGGACATCCACGACTTCGTAACCTGCCTGCGCGAGGCCGGCGTGAAGACCTTCCTTTTCGCGGACCACTCCACGGCCCTGATGGAAAGCATCCACGAATTCGTCAAAGAAGGCTTGACGCTGGTCGGCCCCGAAACCTACACCGAAGAGTGCTGCTGGAGCAGAGAGCCGCAGACGCGCCTCGCCCTTCGCTTCACCTTTTAATCAAAACATAAACACCCCGGAGCCGCAAGGCTCCTTTTTTCATGCCATTTTGGAAGGAGCTGATGATCGATGAGCATCTTCTCAGGCTTATTCCGGTCAAGGGATAAGCCTCAAAACCGAACCGCCGGCAGCGCCTACAGCTTTTTTATGGGTACCTCGACCAGCGGCAAGCGAGTGAATGAACGGTCCGCCATGCAGATGACGGCCGTCTATTCGTGTGTGCGTATTCTGTCGGAGGCGATCGCCTGTTTGCCGGTCCATGTTTACGCGTATACCGAATCCGGCACCGCAAAGGCGACCGAGCATCCGCTGTATCGGATTTTGCACGATGAACCCAATCCCGAGATGACGTCCTACGTTTTCCGGGAAACGCTCATGACACACCTCTTGCTGTGGGGCAACGCCTACGCGCAGGTGATCCGCAACGGGAAGGGAGAAGTGCTGGCGCTGTATCCGTTGATGCCGGACCGCATGAAGGTCGACCGGGATGAAAAAGGCCGCCTGTACTACGAGTATCAGGTATCAAACGACGACGCCCCGATCAACAAAGACACGACCGTCCGGCTCCGGCCCTCCGATGTACTGCATATTCCGGGCCTGGGCTTTGACGGATTGGTCGGATATTCGCCCATCGCCATGGCAAAAAACGCCATCGGCCTCGCAATAGCGACCGAGGAGTATGGCAGTAAGTTTTTCGCAAACGGCGCGGCGCCTTCCGGCGTCCTGGAACACCCCGGCACCATCAAGGACCCGCAGCGCGTCCGGGATGCCTGGCAGTCTCAATTCGGCGGCTCACAGAACAGCGGCAAGATCGCGGTTTTGGAGGAGGGCATGAAATACACGCCTATTTCCATTTCACCCGAGCAGGCGCAGTTCCTGGAAACGCGGAAGTTTCAGATCGACGAGATCGCCCGTATTTTCCGGGTGCCGCCACACATGGTCGGCGATCTTGAAAAATCCAGCTTCTCCAATATTGAGCAGCAGAGCCTGGAGTTTGTCAAATACACCCTGGACCCCTGGGTGGCCCGATGGGAGCAATCCATCGCCCGGACGCTGTTATCCGACGAGGAGAAGAAAAAATACTACGTTAAGTTTAATCTCGACGGCCTGCTCCGCGGCGACTACCAAAGCCGCATGAACGGTTACGCCATTGCCCGGCAAAACGGGTGGATGAGCGCAAACGACATCCGGGAGCTGGAAAACCTCGACCGCATTCCCACCGAGGAAGGCGGCGATCTTTATTTAATCAACGGCAATATGCTGCCGCTCAAGGCGGCCGGTGCTTTTGCCGATGACGATAATTCTGCAGAAAAGGAGGATACCGATGAAGAAGTTCTGGAAGTGGACGAACCGGACGGTGATGAATCAAACGGACCCGGAGAATCCGACACCGGTGACGGAGAGGACGCTGTTTCTCAACGGCACCATCGCAGAGGAAAGCTGGTTCGATGATGACGTCACCCCGAAACTGTTCAAAGACGAACTGAACGCGGGAACCGGAGACATCGTCGTATGGATCAACAGCCCCGGTGGCGACTGTGTGGCGGCGGCCCAAATCTACAATATGCTGATGGATTACAAGGGCAACGTCACGGTCAAGATCGACGGCATTGCGGCCTCTGCCGCTTCCGTGATCGCCATGGCCGGTACCACCGTGCTTGTGTCTCCCGTTTCCATGATGATGATCCACAACCCGGCAACGCTGGCGTTCGGCGATTCCGCAGAGATGCAGAAAGCCATCGATATGCTGGCCGAGGTCAAGGAATCCATCATCAACGCCTACGAAATCAAGACCGGTCTTTCCCGCACGAAGCTCGCTCATTTGATGGACGCTGAAACGTGGATGGATGCCCACA
>ONVR01000371.1 GCA_900321335.1 uncultured Eubacteriales bacterium
GACCCCCACGCAGCCCTTGGCAAGCCGGGCCTCCTCGGCCTTGGTGACGCTCTTCCCCGTCACCTCCAGGTACTTTTTCACGTAGCCAAAGGCGGTCTTCTCCGCCACGGTGCCGATGGTACCGGCCCGGAACACGTGGTCGGAGCCGAAGAGCTCATTGGTGTACCGGTGGGCGTTTGCCTGGTACTCGCCGGAGAAGTTCAGGTCGATATCGGGGACCTTGTCGCCCCCGAAGCCCAGGAAGGTCTCAAAGGGGATGGAAAAGCCCTCCTTGGCGTAGGCGGCGCCGCACACCGGGCACGTGGCGTCGGGCATATCCGCGCCGCAGCCGTAGGCCTTGCCGGCCTCAAAATCCACGTGCTTGCAGTTGGGGCACCGGTAGTGGGCCGGCAGGGAGTTGACCTCCGTGATGCCGGACATATAGGCCACCAGAGAAGAGCCCACGCTGCCCCGGGAGCCAACCAGATAGCCGTGGGCCAGAGAGTCGGCCACCAGCTTCTGGGCGGACATGTAGATCACGTCGTAGCCACGGCCCAGAATGGCCTCCAGCTCCGTCTCGATACGCTTGGTGACGATCTCCGGGGGATTATCTCCGTACAGCTCGTGCATGCGGCCGTAGACCAGCTCCTTGAGCTGCTTGTCGCTGTTTTCGATTTTCGGTGGGTAGAGGATCTCCGGCGGCAGGGGCCGGAGCTTGTCCGCCCCGTCCACCATGTCCGCGATTTTCCGGGTGTTGGTGATGACCACCTCTTTGGCCCGCTCCGGACCCAGGTAGTCGAACTCCTCGAGCATCTCCTCCGTGGTCCGGAAGTAGAGGGGGAGCTCCCGGTCTCCGTCGTCAAAGCCCTTGGCGGTGAGCAGCACGTGGCGGTAGATCTCGTCCTCCGGATCCAGAAAGTGCACGTCGCAGGTGGCCACACAGGGCTTTCCCAGTTCGTCGGCCAGCTGGAGCACCCGCTGGTTGAACCACTTGAGCTCATCCTCGCTCTTTGCCCGGGGCTTGTCCCCGTAGAGCATAAAGCGGTTGTTGCAGATGGGCTGGATCTCCAGATAGTCGTAAAACGACGCGATCCGGCGCTGCTCCAGACGGCTGCGCCCCTCGCTGACCATACCGAACACCTCCCCCGCCTCACAGGCCGAGCCGATGAGAAGCCCCTCCCGGTGCTCCAGGATCAGGCTCTTGGGGATGATGGGGTAGCGCTTGAAGTACTCCAGGTGGCTCTTGGTGATGAGCTTGTACAGGTTCTGCACGCCCTGCTGGGTCCGGGCCAGGATGATGATGTGCTGGGGCTTGAAGCGGCGGGTCATGAAGCTGCTTCTTTTCAGACCGCTGATGTAGTCGTTGAGCTGGGAAACGTCCGTGACGGTCCCCCGCAGCCGCTCCATGAGCTTGGAGAAGATCAGCCCCGCGGTGACCGCGTCGTCCGACGCCCGGTGATGGTTGAATTCCGGCAGGCACAGGTGGTTTGCCACCACGTCCAGCTTGTGGCTCCGCAGCTCCGGCAGCATGGCCCGCGCCATGGCCAGGGTGTCAATATAGCCGGGCTCAAAGTCGATGCCGTAGCGCAGGCATGCCTCGTAGATAAAGCCCACGTCAAAGCTGGCGTTGTGGGCCACGATGGGCCGGTTCCCGGCAAACTGCAGGAAGGCGCGCACCGCCTGCTCCTGACCGGGGGCGCCCTGAACGTCCTCGTCCGTGATGCCCGTGAGCTGGGAAATGCTCTCGGGAATGTGCATGCCCGGGTCGGCAAAGGTCTGGAAACGGTCGATCTCCCGGCCGTCCTTCATGATGACGGCGCCGATCTCCGTGATGGTGTCCCGGACAGAGGACAGACCTGTAGTCTCGATATCGAAGATGACGATCTCATCGTCCAGGGTGCCGGACAGGTCGCCGTATACGGCCAGCTTGTCGTCCACGTCATTGGTGTAATAGCCCTCCACCCCGTAGATGATCTTGATCTTGTCCCCCGCCGCCTTCATGGCGTCCGGGAAGGACTGGGCGACCCCGTGATCCGTAATGGCGATGGCGGGGTGGCCCCAGGCGATGGCCCGCTTGACCACCTCTTTGGTATTGGTCAGGGCGTCCATGGCGGACATCTGGGTGTGCAGGTGCAGCTCCACCCGCTTTTCCGGCGCCTCGTCCATACGCTGTGGCTTTTCCGCCGTACAGATGCTCACCGGATCGATGGCCAGATCCCCGTCATACCGGTTAAAGCCGATGCTGCCGGAGACGGTCACGTACATGCCCGGTGTGATTTTTTCGCAGATCTCCCCGGCGTGCTCGTCCCGCATGAATTTGGACACGTGAACGGAGCCGGTGCAGTCCGTCATATCAAAGCTGAGCACCCAGGCCTTTGCCTTGGGGATCTCCCGGCTCTGGACGTCGAAGATCTCTCCCCGGACCGTCGCCTTTCCCATGTCCAGCGTTATGGTATCCATGGGGGTGATGCTGGGGTTTTTCAGGCTTTTCCCCAGGATCGCCGTGGATTTTTTCACCTTGACCCTGGCTTTTTCCTCCGGCGTGACCATGGATTTGGGGTAGATGGGCAGGATCCGCACGGCATTGAGTTCGAAATAGCTGCGGATCTCCTCTTCCATCATGGATATGTAAACGGGCGGAACGGGTTTTTCAAACTGAATGGTGGCGCGCATCTGCATTTTCGCCTTTTCCACCGCACAGCTGCACACCGTCGCGTCCCTGAGTATCTCTTCCAGTGTCCCGCCGTCCTTGCACAGGTCAAACATCTCATAAAACGGGATCTTATCCAATCTCTCTCTTCCTTTCCTCGGTATCCAGGCGGCGTTCCCCGCCCTCTGCACGGGCTTTTAATCCCTTTCGATCTCCTCCATCAGGGCGTCCAGAAGCCGCTCCATGGGCACCTTTTTGAGGATCTTTCCCTTGCGGAACACCACGCCCTCTCCGTCGCCCCCGGCGATGCCGTAGTCCGCCCGGGCGGCCTCGCCCGGTCCGTTCACGGCGCAGCCCATGATGGCCACGGTGATGTCCTTCTTGCAGGACGCCAGACGCGCCTCCGCCCGGGAGGCGATGGCGATCAGGTCGATCTTCGTCCTGCCGCAGGTGGGGCAGGAGATGATGTTCACGCCGCCGCTGCGAAGGCCAAGGGCCTTGAGCAGGCTCACCCCGGCCACCACCTCCCGTTCCGGGTCGGCGGTCAGAGACACCCGGACGGTGTCGCCGATGCCCTCGGACAGGAGAGTGCCGATGCCGGCGGCGGACTTGATGATGCCCATATATTCCGTTCCCGCCTCGGTGACCCCCAGGTGCAGGGGATAGTCCGTCTCCCGGGCCAGGAGCCGGTAGGAGGCGATGTTCAGCGGCACGTCGGAGGATTTGACAGAGATGCAGATATCGTCGAAATCAAAGCGGTTCAGCAGGCGCACATGGCCCATGGCGCTCTCCAGAAGCGCCTCCGGGGTCACGCCCCCGTATTTGGCCAAAATCTCCCGCTCCAGGCTGCCGCCGTTGACGCCGATGCGGATGGGCAGACCCTTGCGCCGGCACACGTCCACCACGGCCTTGACCCGGTCCGCCCCGCCGATGTTGCCGGGGTTGATGCGGATCTTGTCGGCGCCCGCCTCCGCGGCGGCAATGGCCAGGCGGTAGTCAAAGTGGATATCCGCCACCAGGGGGATGCTCACCTGCTGCCGGATGCGCTCCAGCGCGGCGGCCGCCTCCATGGTGGGCACTGCCAGGCGCACGATGTCACAGCCGGCCTTCTCCAGCCGGCGGATCTGGGCGACGGTGGCCTCCACATTTTCCGTTTTCGTATTGGTCATGGACTGGACGCTCACCGGCGCGCCGCCGCCGATGAGAACGTCCCCCACGCGGATCTGTTTTTTACCCATGGAATATCTTCACCACGTCACTTACCATAATCACGGCCATCAGCCCCAGCAGCAGGATCAGCCCCGCCGTGTGGATATAGCCCTCGTACTTGGGATCGATTTTGTGCCCCACGATCTTCTCCAGGATCGCCGTGACGATCATCAGAAAGATCCTGCCCCCGTCCAGAGCGGGGATGGGCAGCATATTCATCACCGCCAGATTCACGGCGATAAAGGCAAACAGGTACGTCACGCTCCACAGGCCGCTGCGCACCGATTCGGCGGCGTTGCCCACGTCGTTGACGGTGGAGACGATGCCCACCACGCCGGACATGTCCTTGAGCCCCACCTGGCCCGTGACGATCTGCCCCAGACTGATCCAGATCAGCCGGACGAAATTCGTCGTCTCCCGCCAGGAATAGGTCAGCTTACTGCCCAAGGTGGCGGGGATCAGGTTGAAGGTCAGGCCGTAGCGCAGGTTCGTCACACCGTTGTCGTTATATTCATGGCGCTTGAGCTCGAAGTTTTCAAATTTCAGCTTCTGGCCGTCCCGCCGGACGGTCAGGTCGATCACCCCGTCTCCGTCCAGGGCCATAAAGGTGGTGAAGTCGGAGGAGTAGTGGATCCGGTGGCCGTTGACGGCGTAGATCTCGTCCCCCGCCATGATCCCCTGCTGGCCTCCATAGGGAAAGCCGTCGGCCAGCTCCGTGACCGTGTTGCCCACAAAGCCCTGGCTGTTGGCAAACAGGATCACCACCACAAGCAGGCCGAACAGGAAGTTCATGGTGGCGCCGGCGGCCAGAATGATCAGTTTTTTCCACTTTGGCTGGGAAGAAAAGGCCCGGGGATCTCCCGTATCCTCATCCTCCCCCTCCATGGCGCAGAAGCCCCCGATGGGCAGCAGGCGCCAGGAATACAGGGTCTCCTTTCCCTGCTTTTTCAGCAGCGTGGGGCCCATGCCGATGGCAAACTCATTGACCTTGACACCGCAGAGCTTGGCCACGGTAAAATGACCCAGCTCATGGCTGGCGATGAGAATGCCGAACACAATAATCGCAATTACAATATACATATTGCTCCTGAAAAAATAACAGATTTCCGGCCCGGATCAGGTCAGGCCGTTTACAAATTCCCGGGTTTCCCGGTCCGCCGCCAGAATCTCCTCCAGAGAGGGATTTGGGACAAATTGAATGCTCTCCGCCGCGGCGGAAACGAAATCACTGATGGAATTGAATCGGATCTGCCCCCGGAGGAACAGCTCCACCGCCGTCTCATTGGCGGCGTTGAGCACGGCTCCCGCCGTACCGCCCTGCCCCGCCAGGTCCATGGCCAGTGCCAGGCAAGGGAAATTTTCCAAATCCGGCTTATAAAACGCCAACTGTCCCAGCTCCGTCAGATCCAGCGCCCCTGCGGGGGAGACCTCACGCCGGGGCCAGGTCAGGGCGTACTGAATGGGCAGACGCATATCCGGCACCCCCATCTGGGCGATGACGGCGTTGTCGGCAAACACCACGGCGGAGTGGACGATGCTCTGGGGATGGACCAGCACCCGGATCTGCTCCGGGGACACGGCAAACAGGTGCATGGCCTCTATAAACTCCAGGCCCTTGTTCATCATGGTAGCGGAGTCCACCGTCACCTTGGGACCCATGCTCCAGTTGGGGTTGTGCAGGGCCATCGCCGGGGTGACGTGTTCCATCTGGCTCCGGGTCATGCCCCGGAAGGGGCCGCCCGAGGCGGTCAGCAGGATCTGCCGGACGGGATTGCCCGCATAGTGGTCCAGGCACTGGAAGATGGCCGAGTGCTCCGAGTCCACGGGGACGATCTCCGCTCCCCGCTCCCGTGCCCGGGCCATGACCAGCTCCCCGGCGCAGACCAGGGTCTCCTTGTTGGCCAGGGCGATGCGTTTTTTCGCGTCGACGGCGGCAAGGGTGGGCCGCAGCCCCACCATGCCGACCACGGCGGTGACCACCGTATCCGCCTGCTCCAGAGCAGCGGCGTGGAGCAGGCCCTCCATGCCCGTCTCCACGGCCACGTCCGTGTCCCGGAGCCGAATGCGCAGATCCTCTGCGGCCTTTTCGTCATAGGCCACGGCAAGGGCGGGCCTGTACTTTCTGGCCTGCTGCTCCAGCAGCTCCACGCTGGCATTGGCCGTTATGGCGCACACCCGGAACTGCTCCGGGTGCAGGTCCACCACCTCCAGGGTCTGTCTGCCGATGGAGCCGGTGGAACCCAAAAGCGAAATGTTCATACGCGCACCTCTCAGAAAGCCGGGAACACCTGGGTCAGCAGGTAGATCACCGGGGCGGTGAACACCATGCTGTCAAACCGGTCCAGCATGCCCCCGTGCCCCGGCAGCAGGTGGCCGTAATCCTTGACGCCGTACTCCCGCTTGATCATGGAAAACGCCAGATCGCCGATCTCCGTGACGACGGCCCCGGCCAGGCCGTAGACCGTCATGGCGGCAAAATTCACGGCAATGCCGCACAGGGTCAGGATCAGGCCGTAGAGCACCACGGCCGCGGTGCCGATGACCAGACCGCCGGCAAAGCCCTCATAGGTCTTTTTGGGGCTGATGTGGGGCGTTGCCTTGTGCTTGCCCAGAAACACTCCCACGAAGTAGGCCCCGCCGTCTGTGACGAAGGCGGAGACGAAGGGGATCAGCACCCACAGCCGTCCGTTCTCATACAGCTTCAGAGACAGCAGACTGGACAAAAAGCAGGCCATAACGCCCCCGGCGAAGATCACCGCCGCGATCTGGGCAAAGGGGATGGGGTGCTCTCCGGCAAAGGCCCGGATGGCCTCGACGAACATGACCACCATCAGCAGAAACAGGACGATGCGAAACACATAGTCCCCACGCCCCAGGAGCACCCCCGCCTGCACGGCCGCCGCACCCACGGCACCGTAGAGGCAGATCCGTTTTCTGGCGCCGGCTCCCACGGCGGCGATGAGCTCCCACGCGGACAGGGCCGCGATCAGAGCCGTTACGATGGCAAAGGCCCAGGCCGGGGCAAAAAACATCACCGCGAACAGCAGCGGCACGAAAATGACCGCCACCAGGATTCTCTGTTTCATTGGTTGACTCCTCCGTAACGTCTGTCCCGCCGCTGATAGGCGGCAATGGCCCGATCCAGCTCCGCCTCGTCAAAATCCGGCCAGAGGGTGTCGGTGTAGTAAAACTCGCTGTAGGCGCACTGCCACAGCAGGAAGTTGGAGATCCGCTGTTCCCCGCTGGGCCGGATCAGCAGATCCGGGTCCGGCATATCCGCCGTGTAGAGATAGCGGGAGAAGCTCTGCTCCGTCAGGTCCCTGCCGTCACGGGCGTAATCCGCCGCGTAGGCCCGGGCGGCCCGGACGATCTCGTCCCGGCCCCCGTAATTGACGCATAGACTGGCCGTCATGCCGTCAATGGTCCGGGACAGGGCGTCCGTCCGGTCGATGAGCCGGCGGATCCGCTCCGGCAGCGGGGCAATATCCCCCAGCACCTGCAGGCGCACCCCCTGACGGACCATCTTCTCGATGGACTCGGTCAGATAGCTCTCCAGCAGGCCCATGATGGCGGAGACCTCCTCCGCCGGGCGCTTCCAGTTCTCCGTGGAAAAGGCGTACACCGTCAGGTACTCCACGCCGAGCTTCTGGCAGTACAGGGCGATGTTCCGGAACGTCTCCGCCCCGGCCTTGTGCCCCATCGTCCGGGGCAGGCCCCGCTTTTTCGCCCAGCGGCCGTTTCCGTCCATAATAATGGCAATATGGCGGGGGAGCCTGTCAGCGCCAGGCCGCCCCGCCTTTGTCTCAAGTGTCTGTCTCATTACAGCTCCGTAAGCTCTTTTTCCTTGGCCACCGTAGCCTTGTCGATCTTGGCGATGAAATCGTCGGTGATCTTCTGGATATCCTTTTCGGAGTTCTTGTAATCGTCCTCGGTGATCTCAGAGGTCTTCTTCTGGGCCTTGAGCTCCTCCATGGCGTCCCGGCGGATGTTTCTCACCGCCACCTTGCCCTCCTCGCCGTACTTTCTGACCTGCTTGGCCAGTTCCTTACGGCGCTCCTCCGTGAGCTGGGGGAACACCAGGCGGATGATCTTGCCGTCATTCTGGGGATTGATGCCCAGATCGGAGATCTGGATGGCCTTTTCGATCTCCCGGAGCGCCTTGGTGTCCCAGGGCTGGATGATCAGGGTCCTGGGGTCGGGAGAGCTGATGGACGCGATCTGGTTGATGGGCGTGGCGGTACCATAATATTCAACGCTGATCCGGTCAAGAACCGCCGCGTTGGCCTTGCCCGCCCGGACGGAGGCGAAATCCGCCTGCAGGTGGTCCAGGGTCTTCTGCATTTTCGTTTTAAGCTGCTCGTACATAGTATTCTCCTCCTGTTGGCTGATATTCTTTCCTTATCCCACGATGGTGCCGATCTTCTCGCCCATGACCACCCGGTAGATATTCTCCGGCTCCTTCATGGCAAAGAGGATGACGGGGATGTTGTTGTCCATGGAAAGGCTCGTGGCGGTGGAATCCATCACGGCCAGATGCTGGGCCAGCACCTCGTC
>ONVR01000094.1 GCA_900321335.1 uncultured Eubacteriales bacterium
AATGACGCGCACCATCCTGCATCAGGCGCGGGACGGCGCGATCGTCCTCATGCACGATACGACGCAGGCCAATGTCGAAGCCTCGCTGGCCGCCATTGATGCCCTCCAGACGAAAGGATACGCCTGTGTGACGGTGGAAGAGTTGTTCCGCATCAAGGACGTCGAGCCACAGCCGGGCAAGGTGTACCGAAGCGTGCGCTGAATCGACAGAAAATAACTATTGACTTCCGTGTCGCTCTGTGGTATCATACCTTTGCTTTCGAGAGAAAGCGTTATATCGCGGGGTAGAGCAGTTCGGTAGCTCGTCGGGCTCATAACCCGGAGGTCGTTGGTTCGAATCCTTCCCCCGCAACCATAAAAAGTGCCGATTTCGTTCAGAAATCGGCACTTTTTCTAACATTTCGGAGCACTTAACGATGCGCTGATAAGGTCTGACCCAGATTTTGACCCATACGGGAAATAAAGTGCTCTCACTTTTTTTACACATTCAGGATGTTCCCCATCGTGTTTGCTGCCTCCCTCTGTGCGGCGGTGGTCACATGGGCGTAGGTATCCAGCGTGAAGCCGGCGGAGAAGTGGCCCAGCATGCCGGAGACTGTTTTGATGTCCACACCGTTTTGCAGAGCCAGGGTTGCCGTCGTGTGGCGCATATCGTGGAAGCGGATCTCCGGCAGCCCGGCGCGCTCCAATACGCGGTGGAGCATATTCAGAACACTGTCCGGCGAGATGGGGCCGCCGGTGGGGGAAGGGAAGACCCATTCGCTGCCGCCAGCCTTTTCCTTCTGCTGTTTCAGAACCTCCAGCGCATCTGCGCCCAGAGCGATGGTGCGGTAGGAGTTTTTTGTTTTGAGCGGCGCTTCCACGACCGCGCCGTCGATTCTGGCAATCTGGCGCCGGACGCGGATCGAGCACTGCTCGAAGCTGACATCCTCCCATTTGAGCCCCAGCAGCTCCCCGCGCCGCAGACCGGTCGCCAGCTCGATGTAGTACATTTCATAGACGCCGCTGCTGCGCGCTTCGCGGAAGAATGCGCCGAGCTGGTCCGCCGTCAGCGTTTTCATCTCGTGGTGCTCAATCTTTGGCAGGGAGCAGCCCTTTGCGGGATTCATGCTGATGACCCGCTGCTCCACCGCCTGATCCAGCGCAGAGGAGATCACCTGATGGATGTTCCGCACTGTCTTGGCGCTGAGTCCTTTGGGCTGGTTTTTGGATTCGATGCGGTCCACCCGCCCGTCGGACAGGAGCCTTCGGTAGAGCTTTTGCAGTTCCAGCGAGGTCAGCTTCTTGAGGGGCAGGTCGCCGATGAACGGCTTGATGTGGTTTTTGATGTAGCCGTGATAGGTCTGGTGGGAGGAGGGTCGGACTTTCAGCTTCGCATAGTTTTCAAACCAGATGTCCAGCCATTGGCCCACAGTGTATTGGTCATTCTTGACCACATCCACCAGAGTGTTTTCCTTTATGGCCGCCTTGAGCTTTTCCTTGACCTCGGTCTGGGATTTGCCAAGGACGTTTTTATATATGACCTTTCCGGTATCAGGATCCCGCCCGGCCGTGTAGCGTCCCTCCCAGCGCCCATCGCTGCGCTTGCGGATACTCCCTTCTCCATTTCCTCTGCGTTTTGCCATATTCATTCCTCCTCTGCTGTAATCCGCGCCTCGTCCTCGTCGATGAGGGAAAAGCGCGGGAGGGCGTCCAGCTCGTCGCGGATGCCCAGCGCCGTCCGCCAGCCGGTCAGGAAACCGCAGAGGGATGACTCCTGCCGGTACGCATCATGGCAGTCCGTCAGGCGCAGGAGCAGCTTTCGCTGCTCGGCGTCCAGGGTTTCCTTCAGTTTTTCTTCCGCGCCTCTGGCCCGCGCCTGCTGTGCTGACAGCTCCTGCGTCTCGATCCCGAAGCGCTCCAGCAGCGCCGTCATGTAGTCGTTCATGTTCTGCCCCTCCTTTGGCAGCACAAACAACTACCACACTCTCCGCCTAAAGTCTACTGAATTATTCCGCACCTGATGGAGAAAACGCGCAGTGAGGTCTCGTCTGTTTCCATTTCATTCTATATAGTTCCCCCACAGCCCCTGTGCCCGGGGGGAGGGGCTGTTACAGCATGGTCATCGTAAATCCCTGATCCGGTCGCTGTCTTTGCGCTTGACGGATGCTTTCACATTTCCAGAGCGCCATGGGGTGATCGCCGATCCTCTCAAGGATCGCCGGATCGTCGAAAAGCAGGGACGGTTCATATCGCCCTTCGGCAAATTCATGCAGAAAGCTTTGTTCCCGATCTGTTGGTACGAGCAGCTCAGCGGTATAGGTAAGAACCTCTTTCTTCATGCGTTCTATATCGACTTTTTCGCCTTTCCGGAGAACGGGAAGCAATGTTTGGCGAATGATTGGATATGTGACTCCGCCGATGCCGTCAAGATGGATGTCTTCTTGAAATGTCCCGGTACTGCCCACCGCGCGATAAAACAGGACACACTTTCGGAGCATTTCCATTTCACTCTCGTCGAAGAGCCCGTGATCGATCATATTCTGAATGTCATAAAGGTCTCTGGCGGCAGTGCGTTCCGTCAGGGCCTTGATCTTGCTGCCAAACAATTCGATCGGCGCCAGAGTATTGATTTGAAACTGCGTCTCCAGAACGTCTGCATTTACTGCGGCTTTATGAATCGGGAGGATGTGTTGCCGCATGGAATAGTTGATTTCGATCTTGATGTTATCCGGATTCCCTCCGGCGTTCTGATAGTGGAATACCCGCGAGGTAAGGGAATGGGATTCCTTCTGCTTGCGTGTATCCAGCGAATACCCGTTTGCAGCCATGTATTTCAGCAGGATCGCATCGATCTCCTCCCGAAGCAACAGCATTTCGTCTCTTGAACATCTTTTGTTGAGATCGAGATCAATGTCGACAGAAAGCCGAGGCAGATTGAACACGGTCAGATTGATCGCGGTCCCGCCCTTCAGCACAAGGTTGTCTGACAGGTCCGGTTCCTCTTCGATAAACGCCAGAATGTCCGTAAGCCGATACACTTTCTCGAGATTGTCCCGGATAAACTTGCTTTCGGCTGCCTTTTGATTTAAGAAAGCTCTGTCCAGATTAAACAAGCGTATCGCCTCCGTCATTCAGAATGCTGAGCAGGTTTTTCGGCGCATACAGCTTCCATTCCGGATAGTATACGGTTTCTCCGAAGTCCGTCAGATGCTTTTTTCGTTCATGGATTTTGCTTTTGCATATCTCAAAGAAATGCGTGCTCAGATTGAAATCTGAGGCAAAGTGCTGCAGAACAAACCCTGCTTTCTGCCAAAGGTAGATTTGGTTGTATTCTTCCAGATAATTCAAAAGCGCTTCTTCGTGCAACGCCGGGATCAAGCGCAGAGCCTCCAGCAGTTCCTCCAATCCCCCCGCGCGGGGAATGTCATAGAAGCAGTCGATCACGGTCTGATCTATATCCGTCACGGAGACCAACGGCATTCTGGGGGGAGCAATCACACCGCTCATGATTTTTGGCGCGTACTGCTCATACGTGATCCCACCGAATTCAAACTCTGTGAAGCGGTCTGCAGAAGATACGGTGACCGTATAAAACACCTGATTAGCGACGCCATGGTATTCGAGCGCCGAGTGATGCGAGATGAAGGCGCCGTGATTGACAGACGAGCCGATCTCATAGCGGTTTGCCAGCGGCTCCCCGCTTGCGAGATCGACGGCCGCATATAGATTCCGGCGTATGCTGATTATATACCCGGCTTTTTTGTACGACTGCAGCAGCGTTTTTGCGGTCATCAGATTCCCCGTCAACTGTTCCGCGTCCTGTAGCGTGAACAGCTTTTTTTGTTGTAAAGCCGCTAAATACTTCATTCGAATCACCCCAATTGTACCTATATTATCACGATGGTGCTGTTAAAACAATACTCTATTGCAAGAACGGGTCTCTTTTCACAACTTCCGGCTTGTTACCTGCGATTCTGCGGCACGAATAACGACCGCGCTCCGCCGAAAACCTATTGAAACTTTTGACCCTCTTCAGAACGATTGCTCAATCGACACACGGAATGCGTTTGCATCCAAGTGAGGCTTCAAGCGAAGTCCCTTCCTTCGCCTGCAGTGTGCGCAATCTGCAGCACGGTATTTTTGTTGTAGTAACGGTCCGCATAATACAGCAGCGTTTCGTATTCCAATCCTTTTCTGCGGATGTGCCGCGCAAGGATCACATAGGGCTTCTCTACATCCACCGGAGCTTTACTGAAGCTGTCGAGCGCATCCAGAGTTTGCAGATAGTCCTTGTTGTCCGCGTTGATTGCCGTTCTTGCCGGGCGAATTGCGACGCCGAGCTTTTCATCCGCTCGCATTCCGTTCGTCGCCATGTTCGTCGCAAGGATTCGTTCCCGCGGGATCTGTGTCGCCAGCCCCAGACGGTACAGCAGTCCCGGCCCGGTCTCGTAGCCGATGTCCGGCATGAGATACTTCTCTGCGATCAACCGTTCTTTGTCGATGCCCAGTTCGCCGAAGGGCGTCAAAACGGTCCGATAATAGATCCCCTTCTGATAGCGACGAAGCTCTGGAATGAGCTTCCCATCCATGATGCGTTTGACCGCGACAGAGGTTGCAGCGGTGGCAGCCGAAAGCTCCATGTGATACTCGGCCGCGAGCTGTTCCGCAATCCGGCTGATATGAATCGGCGCTCCCGGCGCTTCATTTCGCAGCAATTCAAAGATGTAGTTTCCATACGTCATTGAACGTCGCCTCCTCGCTGTGATATAATATACACACAATTCTTTTTAATAATTCGCGCATATTATATCACACATTACGAGGACAGTCAACGGCAAAAGCAGTATGCTCAGGTTCTGCTTCCACTCTTTACGTCGATCCATTTCACCAGCTTGTCCCTCGGGACGAGGATGCGCGAGCCAATGGTCAGCGTCGGGAAGCCCTTCTCCTTCACCAGCTCGTAAGCCCCTGCTCTGCTGATGCCCAGCACCGCCGCCACGTCGGGCACTGAGAGCATCAGCGGCAGTTCTTCAAACGAATTGTATTTGCAGTTTTTCATGTTGTCCTTTCCGCCTCCCGCGAGGGAGGCAATTAGTTTTCTTATTCATATTCATATAGTTTGTCCGTACACGGGAGATGCGACGGCTTTACCATGGCGCTTTCATTCCGCCGTAGCCCTGCTCTTCCTCATGGTCGTTGTCCTTGTAGCCCAGAGCTCTCCGCTTCTCCAGGTCTTTCTTCCGGCGCTTGTGGTCCGTATGCCTGGGCATCGTGGTGGCGTCCTTTACGGGAGGAGCGTTTTGAAGGTCTTCCATACGGTGAAGAAGCCCAACAGCAGACCCGACAATGCGACCGAGATCACCAGCACGATCAGGACCACCAGCATCAGCTTCTTTGTGAACTCCCATAGGTCCGCCGCCGAATACTGCGGCGATGAGATCCTCGCGTTCTTTCTCCCATCCGGTTTCAGCATCTCCCTGACCTGCTGCAGCTCCCGCAACAGAGCTGTCTGCTGCTCCTGCGTCGGCAGACCGTTCATGGCCTCCCGGACGGCCAGCACCCGCCTGCTCGCCAGATCCAGCGCCGGCAGGATCGCCTTCCATGCCTCCGGCTCCCATGCCGTGATCTTCTCCGCCGCGGCCGTCAACGCCAGCCAATTCACTTCGCTGGGATGTGTCTGCGGCGGTGGAGGCGGAGCCGGCTCTGTCGGCGGTCGGTTCATTTCTTTGAGCTCCCGCAAAGAATAATTCCTCTCGGATTCGCAATTCATATTCCATGTGCTCCTTCAGATATTTTTCTTCGTGCAGCTTGTTGTCCCTGCACTTCATGCCGGTGGGCGTCGTATAGGTGATGTACTTCCGCTCCGCCGTCCACCGCACCTTGTATCCAAGGCGGTGCATTTCTTCCTCGAACTCTTTTCGGGACCGCGCCCGGCGCATGCACTGGTCGATCACGAACATCAGGCGCAGCTTCCAGCTCTTGCCCTTTTCCGCCGCCCGATACTCCCGGGCGGACATTCCCTTCTCCGGCTTCGGCTTCGCCGTGATCACGGTATATCCATGGGCGAGGCAGAGCTCGTCGTTCAGCTCCCGCAGCTTCTGAAACCCGGCGGGCGTCTGACGGAGCTTGCGCCCGTCCTGCCAGCTGACGGAGTTGATGACGAAGTGAGAATGGGGGTTGTCCGTATCGCAGTGGGTGCAGACCAGCACCTCATGTCCCGGCCAGGCCCGCTCCGCGAACTCCAGCGCCAGCGTGTGGGCGTCTGCAGAGGAGATGGTATTGCGGGAAGCGAAGGACTGCGTGTACTGGTAGAAGTTGACGCCGCCGGTTTTCCCGTAGACCTGTTTCGTCAGCATGAACTCTTCATAGGCAGTTTCTCCGCTGCAGTGGATGCCGCTGATGAGCTTTCGGCCGCTGACCGGGTCCGTGACTTTTTTCTTCTGACAGCAGTACGTTATGACGCCTTTCATGGCGCTGGGGCTCTGCTTGTGCTCCTGGATGTAGTTCAGGGTCGCCATGAGCGTTCCTCCGTCAAGGCGCGGAGCTGCGTGATGAGCGCCGCCTGCTGCGCTGCCACATCCTCCAGACCGGGGACGTAGGCCACGCCGGAATTGACCTTCGCCGCGATCTGATTGATGTTCGTCCCGATCCGTTTCAGCTCACGAAGCAGCGGCGACAGGTCCGGCGGCGGCGAGATGACCGCGCTTTTGTTGAGCGAGAGGATGTAGTCGGTGAGGTTCTTGCCCGCCCGGATCGCGTTCAGATAGACCGCGTCATGTTCCTCCTGTGTCACACGAATCGTCAGGGTCACATCGCGTTTTCGGTTTTCCTTCAAGGCTCCTGCCTCCCTCCCGTTGGAAGTGGGTGCGGGCTTCTGCCCGCAATCGTGCAGCCAAGGACGGCGGCAGCGCGCGGGGCGGACAGCCACGCGCTATGCTTGCCCCGCGTCGTCACAAGCTCCGCGGGACATATTTGTGCCTCCGGCACAAATACTCTTGCGCTCCGCTGCTCCTCCTTTTCCCGCCGAACCCGGTCCGCTGGGCTTCGGCGGGAGCCCTTGGGTAATCCTCCGCTCTCACACAGCGCCTTTTTATTTGCTGCCGTGCAGGGACGCCACCGCAGAGAGAATGATCCGACACGCGGGCGAACAGGCGGTTCAAAACGGCAGTTCATCGTCGTAGTCATATCTCGGTTCTCCGTTTTCATAGTACCGTGGGATTGGGAGGATGCGGTAGGTGTTGCTGGTCTGCTGCCGGACGCCGTAACGGTTTTCACGGTAGCAGTATTCCTTGCTGATCAGTCCCAGCGAGGTGAGCTCTTTGATCGCGCTGCGCACCGCGCTTTCCGAGCAGGAACACTTTTTTGCAATCGTTCTGACAGACGGAAAACAGTTTCGCTTGTGCCCTGCGCAGAAGACGAGGTAACTGTACACCGAAAACGGAATCGGTTTGAGACCGAGGTCAAAGATGCGCGAGTCCACCTGATAAAAGCATCTGCGCATATCAGTTTCCTCCTTTCCTTGCACTCGATGACTTTTTCTCTCTCTGAATTATCTATCGAGAAGATAGCATGTCCCTTGACGCTGGTTAATAGATAATGTATACTTATTCTATATTGTCGAATACATTATCGATTGCGGAGGAACTGCTATGGGGATGCTGGGAAAAGACCTGCTGGACATTTACCGCCCTCGCACACATGTCCGAGTGGAATTCGGAGAGGCAGAATACTGGGTGGAGAATGATCCGCAGCCGATCCCATACGGGACAGTGTTGACGAAGCTGCTGGACGTCGACGCAGAGGAATACAAAAACTGCCTCTCGCTGCTGCGGGAGACAGATCCGGAGAGTGAGGCGTATAGAGTTCGGCTGGCGGATGCCACGGCTGCGCTGGCGAAGCTGCCGTTCTTCCGCAACTTCCTGCGGGTTGAGGATACAACTCCGTTCTTCTATGCTAAGATGTGTGTAGTTCATACGATTCTCCTCTGTATTCTGGTTGTTGTGGTGACTCCATTTTACACGAGTTTCGTATGAACTTCTATTTCTCCTTTCCTGTTGCACTTGATAGTATAATTCACCCGGGCCGTTAAGAAAACGCCCCGTTGGGGCGTTTTCAGGCTCCGACCGCAGCGGCCATGCCGCGACGAGGGAACCCGGTGGAGGTGCCGAGCGCGGCGAGGCGGAGGGGCTGCCATTCTCAGGAGCGGCGCGGCGAAGTATCCCGCGCGAGGGGTTGAGATCCTTCACTGCGCTCAGGATGACAGGGGGAGCGCTCAGGATGACAGGGGAGCGCTCAGGCGGGACTGCTTAATCAGATATAATAAAAAAACGGCGCCGGATGCAGGGAAGCTGCATCCGGCGCTGCTCTGTTATGCGATGGTTTGTGCTTGAATTTCAAGGGGTTCGACGGGTTTTCCGTGCCCGACCGCGGTTTTACTTGGTGGTGACCAGCATGGCGCGGCCCACGGCGTCGTAGTCCACGTCGAAGTTCAGCAGCTTGCCCAATTCCACCAGCGGGAAGAAGTTGTTGCCGCCGATGTTGTAGGGATGGAGCGCCACGGGCTGACCGTCAATCTCAATGCGCTGGGTGCCGCGGACGGCCTCCTTGGAGTGGTCGACGCCGGTGACGAGATCGTCGGGCTCCACGGTGTAGGCCGCGCCGGTGGTGATGCGCACGGTGCGCACGGCGGCGTCGTAGGCCACGTCGAACTGCGAGCCGGTGCCGCTGACCTTCGCGGCGATGTCACGGAGCTTGAAGTAGCTGCTGCCGTCGATGATGTAGATGTCGACGTCCTGCGCCACGCCGTTGACCTTCAGCGTCTGGCTGGAGAAAACGACGGTGGAGCTGACCTTTTCCAGCTTATCCTCGGCGGGCACGGACAGATAGTACTGATCGGAAGTGGTCTTGCCGTCCTTGACCTTGATGGGCGCGACGGGGATGAGCGTGCCGCACTTGTCCTTGTCCAGCAGAATGTCGAAGCTGCCGTCGGCGTTGAAGACGACGTCCTTGGTCAGCGTCTCGTCGCTGATGACGCCCCAGTGGATGGCGTTGTAAACGGTGGTGTTCTTGGGCACGTAGTGGATGACGACCTTGCTGCCGTCCAGCACGGCGGTGGTGCCGTCCTGCGCGGTGAACATGCCGAACTCGCTGCCGTCCGCCTTGACGAAAGCGACCTTATCCCCGGCGACGGGCGTGACCTCGACCTTCTCCGCCTTGGTCCAGTCGGGGACGATCACAAAGCTCTGCACCGCCATGGGCGTACCCTGCATTTTCGCGACCGTGAGCTTGACGGGGATCTGGCCGGCCTCCTCGTCGAGGTTGATGACGAAGTAGTCGGCTCCGGCCCGGGTGGACTTCTCCGCAGCCTGCTCGCTGCCGTAGGTCAGCGCGCTGATGACGCCGGCGGTGAAGGATACGGTGAGGGCATATTTGCCGTCCGCGGCATTCAGCGCGGCGGAGGGGTTGATGGTGAGCATGGAGGAAGCCGTCTGGAAGGCGACGGGAACGGTGTAGTCGCCGTTATCCAGCTTCTTGATCTCCAGACCCTGGGCGCTGTTCCAGTCCACGTTGATGGTGGTGGTCATGTCCTTGCCGTTGTTCATGCTGGCCACGTGGGACATGGCGGGCACGTCGTCCATGACCGTCAGGGTTGCCTGACGCATCTCAATGGGGAAGGCATAGGGGTAATAGGTGCCCTCTTCGCCGTTTACGGTCAGCGTCTTCGCCTCGCCGGCGGCAACGGGCGTGCCGTCCGCGGTGCGGATGTTCGCCAGAGAGTTCTTCAGATAAATGGTGATGGTGCAGCTGCCGTCGTCCTTGACCAGCAGGCTCGCCTCAGGATAGACGGTGGTCGCACCGTAAGCGGAGGTGGAGGCGTTGGCAACCGTGATCTTGTGGGTACCGGCGGCCACGGCCTCGCCCGCCGCCGTGTCCATGCCGGGCACCTTGTCCCAGCCGGAGAGGCCGACCGCGAAGCCGACGTCCCGCTTCATGGCCGCCACATACGCGGTCAGAGAAAGGGAGTCCGTCTTCTCCTTGAGCGGGATCTGATAGGGGATGTAGCTGACGCCGTCCCTGGTGACCTTCTCGCCGGCCTGCAGCGCAGTGCCGTCAAGCTTGATGTCCGCCATGGTGTCCTTGATGAGCACCTCGAGGGTCATGGCGCCCTGGCTGTCCACCCGCAGCGTGGCGGTCTCGTCGACCGCGCCGCGGCTGCCGCCCTTGTCGGTGGTGAGCGTATACACGCCCTCCTGCGGCGTACCCGCGGCAAAGGCCATGCCGGATACGCTCAGCAGCAGCATGACGCACAGCACCAGGCAGCCGATTGTCTTGAAGCGATGGTTCATGATGATTCTCTCCTCACAGTTCGTTATTTATCCCACGCAGCCTGGCTCGCCGAAACGCCGAACGCAGAGCTGAAGTAAGATCGATAGGATGTGACCATTTCCTGGGTGGCCTCAACGGCCGGATCGTAGTGGCCGGAGGACTTCGCGCCCTCGGTGCGGTCCTCGCCGGCGGTATTGAACACGCTCAGATTGTTGCCGTCCAAATCGCCGAAGTAATAGAAGCCTTGGCCCATGGCGGAGACGTACTGATAGCGCTCAATCATGCCCGTGGCATAGTTGACCTTCAGATACTCCACCGTCTTGTTGCCCGCGGTGTCCGTGATCGTGTAGGTCACGGTCGCGGCGCCGGTGTCCACGACGATGTTCAGACCGCCGCCATAAACGGGGGTGCCGGAGGTCTTCGTCACGGTATAAACGTCGCCGTCCTTCGTGAAGCTGTCCTTCCAGGAGGGTGCGGGGGCCTCCGTGGGCGCGGGCGCCTCGGAAGGCTCGGGGGCTTCCGTGGGCTCGGGGGTCTCGGAAGGCTCGGGCGTTTCAGAAGGCTCTGGGGTCTCGGAAGGCTCTGGGGTCTCGGAAGGCTCGGGAGTCTCAGAGGGCTCGGGAGTCTCGGAGGGCTCGGGGGTC
>ONVR01000055.1 GCA_900321335.1 uncultured Eubacteriales bacterium
CTTTTTAGAGAATTATAGCACAATTTCTCTTTTGTGCCACAGACCGGCGAAAGTTTTGTGCATTCCTGCCTTGACATTGGAGCGGGAGTTTGTTAAAATCACTTTAATGCGTAAAATCATAAAAGAGCACGGCTCTTGTATTATAGTAGTTGGAGGACGGGAATCATGCCCATCACAGAGATTCTGGAACAAAACTGCAAGCTCTACGGAAACGACGTGGCCCTGGTGGAAATCAACCCCGAGCAGGAGGACAGCCGCCGGGTGACCTGGAAGGAGTATGAGCTTATCGAGCCCACACGGGCGCCCTATTACCGCCGGGAGATCACCTGGAACGTGTTCAACGAGAAGGCCAATCGCTTTGCCAATCTCCTGCTGGAGAAGGGAATCAAGAAGGGGGACAAGGTGGGGATCCTGCTGATGAACTGCCTGGAGTGGCTGCCCATCTACTTTGGGATCCTCAAGACCGGCGCCATTGCCGTGCCGCTGAATTTCCGCTATACGGCGGAAGAGATCAACTACTGCGCCCATCTGGCAGAGCTGGACGTGATGGTGTTCGGCGTGGAGTTCATCGGCCGCGTGGAGGAGATCGCCGACGAGCTGGAGAAAACCTGCCGGCTGGTGTACGCGGGGGAGGGGCTGTGCCCCACCTTTGCCGACGACTACTTTGCCCTGACGGCCAACTGCTCCAGCGCTACCCCCAACATCGTGCTCACGGACGACGATTTCGCCGCTATCTACTTCTCCTCCGGCACCACAGGCTTTCCCAAGGCCATTTTACACCGGCACAGAAGCCTCATGCACGCCTGCCGGGTGGAACAGAACCATCACAGCCAGTCCCGACAGGATGTGTTTCTGTGCATTCCGCCCCTGTACCACACGGGCGCGAAGATGCACTGGTTCGGATCCCTGCTCTCCGGTTCCAAGGCCGTGATCCTCAAGGGTACGAGACCGGAGTACATCTTTGACGCCGTGTCCAAGGAGAAGTGCACCATCGTCTGGCTGCTGGTGCCCTGGGCCCAGGATATCCTCAACGCCCTGGACAGCGGCGCCATCAAAAAAGAGGACTATCATCTCGAGCAGTGGCGGCTGATGCACATCGGCGCCCAGCCCGTGCCCCAGAGCCTTATCAAGCGCTGGATGGCCTACTTTCCCCACCACCAGTACGACACCAACTACGGCCTGTCCGAGTCCATCGGCCCGGGCTGTGTCCACCTGGGAGTGGACAACATCCGGAAGGTGGGCGCCATCGGCGTGCCCGGCTTCGGCTGGCAGGTGAAGATCTGCGGCTCCGACGGGGCCGAGGTGGTCCGGGGACACGTGGGAGAGCTGTGTGTCAAAGGCCCCGGCGTCATGGAGTGTTACTACAACGACCCCGCCGCCACGGCAGAGGTCCTGAAGGACGGCTGGCTCTTTACCGGTGATATGGCCCAGCAGGACGAGGAGGGGTTTATCTGGCTGGTGGACCGGAAAAAGGACGTGATCATCAGCGGCGGCGAGAACATCTATCCCGTGCAGATCGAAAACTTCCTCAGCGCCCATCCGGACATCAACGACGTGGCTGTCATCGGCCTGCCGGACAAGCGGTTGGGTGAGATCTCCACGGCCATCATCGAGCTCAAGCCCGGCAGGATCTGCACCGAGGCGGATATTGAGAAGTTCTGCCAGGAACTGCCCCGGTACAAGCGGCCCAGAAAGATCATCTTCGCCGACGTGCCCAGAAACGCAACGGGCAAGATCGAAAAACCCAAGCTCCGGAAGCTGTACGGAGCGGAGGGCATTGTGGACACCCAGAACAAGGGATAATCCGCCGGGGTACCGCGCCCGGCTGTCATACAAACAGATCAGAGAAAGGGGAAATACGACGTGAAGAAACTGATGCTTGGAAACGAGGCCGTTGCCCGTGGCCTGTACGAGGCGGGCTGCAGCGTGGTTTCCAGCTATCCCGGCACACCCAGTACGGAAATTACGGAGGCCCTTGCCACCTATGACGAGGTCTACGCCGAGTGGGCGCCCAACGAGAAGGTGGCCATGGAGGTGGCCTTCGGCGCCAGCTTCGGCGGCAAGCGCAGCTTCTGCGGCATGAAGCACGTGGGCCTGAACGTGGCGGCGGACCCGCTGTTTACCATCGCCTACACCGGCGTCAACGCCGGTATGGTCATCGCCGTGGCGGACGACCCCGGCATGCACTCCTCCCAGAACGAGCAGGACTCCCGGCATTACGCCATCGCGGCCAAGCTGCCCATGCTGGAGCCCGCCGATTCCCAGGAGTGCCTGACCTTTGCCAAACGGGCCTACGAGCTCTCCGAGCAGTTCGACGCCCCCGTTATTCTGCGCATGTGCACCCGGATCGCCCACTCCCAGAGCATTGTGGAGCTGTCCGACCGGGTAGTTCCCGAACCGGTACCTTACGAGAAAAAGCCGGCCAAGTACATCATGATGCCCGGCTACGCCAAAAAACGCCACCCGGTGGTGGAGCAGCGCACCGCGGCCCTGAAGGCCTTTGCCGAGACCACGGATCTCAACCGGGAGGAGATGGGCGGCACCGAGATCGGCATCATTGCCTCAGGCACCGCTTACCAGTATGCCAAGGAGGTCTTCGGCGACAGCGTGAGCATCCTGAAGATCGGTCTTGTCAATCCCCTGCCGGAGCAGCGCATCCGGGATTTTGCCGCCAAGGTGAAAAAGCTCTACGTCATTGAGGAGCTGGATCCCATCCTGGAGGAGCACTGCAAAAAACTGGGGCTTGCCGTCACCGGCAAGGAGATCTTCCCCCTTTGCGACGAGTTCTCCCAGAACCTGATCGCGGAGAAGATGGGCCGTGCCGTTCCGAAAACGGCGGCGCTGGCAGACGAGATCCCGGCCCGGCCTCCCGTCATGTGTCCGGGATGTCCCCACAGGGGCCTGTTCTACACCCTGGTGAAGAACAAGGTCACCGTACTGGGGGATATCGGCTGCTATACCCTGGGGGCGGCGGCGCCCCTCAACGCCATGGACTCTACCATCTGCATGGGCGCGTCCATCTCCGGCCTGCACGGCTTCAACAAGGCCGTGGGGGAGGAATATGCCGGCAAGACCGTTGCCGTTATCGGCGACTCCACCTTTATGCATTCGGGCATGACGGGCCTTGCCAACATCGCCTACAACGGCTCTGATTCCACGGTGGTGATCCTGGACAACTCCATCACCGGCATGACGGGCCACCAGCAGAACCCCACCACGGGTTATAACATCAAGGGCGACCCCGCGGGCAAGATCGATCTGGAGAGTCTCTGCCGGGCTATGGGCATCGACCACGTCCGGGTGTGCGACCCCTACGATCTGCAGCAGACCAACAACGTGATCCGGGAGGAACTGGCCTATAAAGGACCCTCCGTGGTCATCTCCCGGCGGCCCTGCGCCCTGCTGAAGTACGTCAAAGCAAAACCGCCCCTTTCCGTCAACCATGACAAGTGTGTGGGCTGCAAGTCCTGCATGAAGCTGGGCTGCCCCGCCATCAGCGTCAAAGACGGCAAAGCCCGCGTGGACGCCACGCTGTGCGTGGGCTGCGGCATCTGCACCCAGATGTGCAAGTTCGACGCCTTCGAGGGCATGGTAAAGGAGGACAAGTGATGAAGACCACGAATATCATGATCGTCGGCGTGGGAGGACAGGGCTCCCTGCTGGCCAGCAAGCTGCTGGGCAGGCTCCTGGTGAACGCGGGCTACGACGTGAAAGTTTCCGAGGTCCACGGCATGAGCCAGCGGGGCGGCAGCGTGGTCACTTACGTGCGCTTCGGCGACAAGGTCTGCTCTCCCGTCATCGACGCGGGGCAGGCGGACTTTATCGTCTCCTTTGAGATCCTGGAGGCGGCCCGGTGGCTCGGGTATCTGGCCCCCGGCGGACAGATCGTCACCAACACCCAGCAGGTAGATCCCATGCCCGTGATCACCGGCGCCATGACCTATCCCGAGGATCTGGCGGAGAAGATGCGTGCGGCGGGGGCAAAGGTGGATGCCTTTGACGCGCTGCAGGCCGCAACGGAGGCGGGCTCGGCCAAGGCGGTGAATCTGGCCCTGATGGGACGGCTGAGCCGGTATTTTGACCTTGACGAGAGCAAATGGCTCGAGAGCATCGAGCAGACGGTCCCGGCAAAATTCCTGGACCTGAACAAAAAAGCGTTTGCGTTGGGAAGAAACGCTTAAGCAAAAAACTTTTATACTTAGGATGTGATCAACATGGCACAGGAGAGATACTTTCGCCCGGAGATCGAGTGCGCCGATCCGGCGCAGCTCAGAAAGATCCAGGATGAGAGACTGGTGGCAACGGTCAAGCGTGTGTACGAGAAGGTACCCGCCTACCGGCGCAAGATGGAACAGGCAGGAGTGAAGCCGGCGGATATCAAAGGCGTGGACGACCTGCACAAGCTGCCCTTTGTGACGAAGGCGGATCTGCGGGACGAGTATCCCTACGGCTTTTTGGCGGAGCCGCTGGAGAACTGTGTGCGCATCCAGTCCACCTCCGGCACCACGGGACGGCGTGTGGTGGCCTTTTACACCCAGCACGACGTGGACATGTGGGACGACTGCTGCGCCCGCGCCATTACGGCTGCCGGCGGCACCAAAGAGGATGTCTGCCACGTCAGCTACGGCTACGGCCTGTTCACCGGCGGCCCCGGCCTCAACGGCGGCTCTCACAAGGTGGGGTGTCTGACCCTGCCCATGTCCTCCGGCAATACGGACCGCCAGATCCAGTTCATGACGGATCTGGGCTCCACGATCCTGTGCTGTACGCCCTCCTATGCCCACTATCTGGCAGAGAGCATCAACGAGCGGGGACAGCGGGACCAGATCAAGCTCAAGGCCGGCATCTTCGGCGCCGAAGCCTGGAGCGAGGAGATGCGCCGGGATATTGAGCAGAAGCTGGGCCTCAAGGCCTACGACATCTACGGCCTGACGGAGATCGCCGGCCCCGGCGTGTCCTTTGAGTGCAGCGCCCAGTCCGGCATGCACATCAACGAGGACAACTTCATCGCCGAGATCATTGACCCCAACACGGGAGAGGTGCTCCCCGAGGGGACCAAGGGCGAGCTGGTGTTCACCTGCATCAACAAAGAGGCCTTTCCCCTGATCCGCTACCGGACCCGGGACATCTGTGTGCTCAAGCGGGAGAAGTGCTCCTGCGGCCGAACCCTCATCAAGATGGCCAAGCCCATGGGCCGCAGCGACGATATGCTTATCATCCGCGGCGTGAACGTGTTCCCGTCCCAGATCGAGACGGTGCTCATGAACTGCGGCTACCCGGCAAACTACCAGATCATCGTGGACCGGGGCAGCAACCATACGGATACCTTCGATATCAACATCGAGATGACGCCGGAGATGTTCGGCGATACGGTCCGGGACGTGGCCTCCCGGGAGAAGGAGCTTGTGGCGGCCATGCGGGCCATGCTGGGCATCTCGCCGAAGATCCATCTCGTGGCGCCCAAATCCATCGAGCGCAGCGAGGGCAAGGCCGTCCGCGTCATCGACAGGCGCAAGATCTGACAGGGAGGTTTATGTTATGTCACTGGAACAGATTTCCGTATTTGTGGAGAACAAAACAGGTAAGCTCAACGAGGTCATTAAGGTCCTGGCGGCCAACAAGCTGGATATCCGGGCCATGACCCTGGCGGACACGGCGGAGTTCGGCATCCTGCGGCTCATCGCAGACGACACCATCGCCACGGTGGACGCCCTTCGGGCGGCGGGCTGTGTGGTCAGCCTGACCCAGGTGCTGGCGGTGGAGCTCAAGGACCGTCCCGGCAGTCTGGCCAAGGTGCTCGACGCGCTGGCAAGAGCGGAGGTGGGCATTGAGTATATGTACGCCTTTACCTCCCCCAAGGACGACGGGGCCTACGTGGTTATGCGGGTCCAGGACAACGATGCGGCGGAGAAGGCCCTCAACGAGGCCGGGATCCGCGTCGCCTCCAAAGAGCAGTTTTACAGCTGAAAACAAAAGCGCAATACGGATCAAACAGCCCGCCCGGTTTCAAACCGGGCGGGCTGTTTTCATCATTTTTTGCTGAACAGACCCTTTTTCCGGTAGGGTGTGCTCTCCATGGACAGAAAGGTGTATCCGGTCTCGCCGATGGCCCTGCGAAGGGCAGCGCTGTCCGGGGCGCCGTCCAGCAGAAAGGTGGTTTCGCCTTTCCGGTGGGAAGAGGCGACCTTCTTCGCCTCCGGATGTACCTTGCGCACCGTGTCGTTTATGTGGGCCTCGCACATGCCGCAGGACATGCCCTGGATCTTGATGGTTATCTGATTCACAGTCTCACTCCTTTTTTGTATTTGCTTTTTTATTTTTTTGCTTTGTCAATTCCCATACCGGCAGGCCGGACGGGGAGGGCCGCGGTCAGCCCAGGGCCACGTCCAGGATCATCATAACGGTAAAGCCCAGGGAGAAGAACAGTACCCCCACGTCGGAATGCTCCCCGGCGGACATCTCGGGGATCAGCTCCTCCACCACCACGTAGAGCATGGCGCCCGCGGCAAAGGAGAGCAAGTACGGCATGGCCGGGACGATCAGATGGGCAAACAGCACCGTCAGCAAAGCCCCCACCGGTTCCACGGCGCCGGACAAGGCCCCGTCCGCAAAGGCCCGGCTCCGGGATTTTCCCTCCGCGTGCAGGGGCATAGAGATGATGGCGCCCTCGGGAAAGTTCTGAATGGCGATCCCCAGAGACAGGGCCATGGCACCCCCCAGAGAGATCTCGGCGGATCCCGCGAGCATGTCGGCAAAGACCACGCCCACGGCCATCCCCTCCGGGATGTTGTGGAGCGTCACGGCCAGGATCATCATGGTGGTTTTGGCGGCTCGGCTGGCGGGCCCCTCCGCCTTCTCCGCGTTCATGTGCAGGTGGGGGATGACCCGGTCCAGAAGCAGCAAAAACAGGACCCCCAGCCAGAAGCCGATGGCAGCCGGCAGAAACGAGAGCTTTCCCAGACGGGCGGACTGTTCCAGAGCCGGGATCAGAAGACTCCAGACGGAGGCGGCGGTCATCACGCCTCCGGCAAAGCCCGTCAGGGCACGCTGAACCGTCCGGCTCAGCTGCCGCCGCATGAAAAACACACAGGCGGCCCCCAGCGCCGTCCCGAAAAAGGGGATCAGGATCCCCTCGGCAACCGTCAGCCACATGCCAAGCACCTCTCTCTGGAAAAATGTCTGTTTTGGTTAGAATAAACTAACTAAAAGTCATTATACCACGCTTTCCCGAAAAACGCAAGGGCTTTGCGCCCTGTTTTTCCGGCGCCATCCCTGCGGTCCCGTCCAAGGCAGCGTAGCGACAGGAAACCCCGCGGGCAATATGCGCCCGCGGGGTATGATTTGACAGACGACGGGACGGCCTCAGCGGGTCTCTTCCCGGAGGATCGCCTCCGTCTGGGCCAGCTGGGCCGGGGTGTTGACCCCGATGATCTGCTTACCCAGCTCCTGCCTGCAGGCCACGACCCGGCAGCCCTTTTTCATCATGATCTCCGGCACGTCGGTGAGATAGTATTCCCCCTGGGCGTTCTCGTTTTTCAGCTCCCCCAGGCAGGCAAAGAGGGTTTTGGCGTCAAAGACGTACACTCCCGCGTTGAGCTCCGTGATGGCAAGCTGCGCCGGCGTGCAGTCCTTCTCCTCCACGATCCGCAGGTACGCGCCGTTTTTGTCCCGGAGCACCCGGCCGTAGGGGAGGGACAGATCGGTGGTGCCGGTGAGGATCACACAGGCACAGTCCTCCTTGTCGTAGGCCTCTGCCATGGCCTCGTAGGTGGAGCGCTTGAGCAGGGGCATGTCGCCGCAGCAGACGAGAACGGGTCCGTCATAGTCTCCCAGCGCCTCGGCGGCGCACATGACCGCGTGGCCGGTGCCAAGCTGCTGTGCCTGTTCGGCAAAGACGTAGCCGGGAAAGCCGTCCATGACATACTGCTTTTGATAGCCGACCACGATCACCGTGTCCTCCGGGGCGATAAAGCCGATGCTCTCCAGTACGTAATGCAGCAGGGGCTTTCCGTTTGCAAGGCGCATGACCTTGGGCAGATCGCAGTTTTCCGTCTGCAGGCGGGTGCCTTTGCCAGCCGCCAGCACGATGGCCTTCATGTTTTTCTTCATAACAGTCAGATCCTTTTCCCTTTATTTGGCACCCTTGGCCAGAAAACAGTTCCAGTTGTCGATTTTTTTGTGCTCCAGCGGTGTCAGACCCGCCTGCACCAGAGCGGCGCGGACCTCGTCCTCCCGGCCGTCGATGATGCCGGAGCAGATAAACAGGCCGTCCTGGGCCAGATAGCCGGGTACGGCGGGGGCCAGAGCGATGATCACGTCTGCGACAATGTTGGCGAGGATCAGATCGTACCGCTTTTCCGCGATTTTGGCTTTGAGCTTGGTGTCCGAGAGAATGTCGCCGGCGTAAACGGCGAGACGGTCAGGGCCGATGCCGTTGAGGGCTGCGTTTTGCCGGACCACGCCGGGGGCCTTCTCGTCGATGTCAACGCCGACAGCGTGCTCCGCCCCCAGCAGCAGGGCGGCGATGGCCAGAATGCCGCTGCCGCAGCCCAGATCCAGAACCTCACGTGCCGGCGCCTTTTCCATGGCGGCCAGACACATCCGGGTGGTGGCGTGGGAGCCGGTGCCGAAGATCAGACCCGGATCCAGCCGGAGCTGGATCCTGCCGCTGTCCGGTACCGACAGCCACTCGGGGACGATGACCAGCTTTTGCCCGATCTCAATGGGCACGTAGTACTGCTTCCAGTTGTTCTCCCAGTCCTCGTCCCGGACACGGCGGACCTGGAAGGACCGGCCAGGCAGGGCGGCCCGGAGCCGCTTTAGCTCTTTCTGCCCGGCGGGGTTGTCTTCCAGATAAAACTGGACGTTGCAGGTGCCCCGCATGGACCGCAGAAAGTCCTCGTCTATGTAGTCCCAGTATTTTTTCCCGTTTTCCAGAAAGTCGTTGACCACGGCCTCGTCGTTGATCACGACGCCGTCCACCCCCAGATCGTCCAGGGCGGACAGCAGCGGATCCATTTCCGGCGAGGTGGTGGGGATCGTTATCTCGAGCCAGTCCACAGAAAACCTCCTGCGCTATGCGTAATTTCCGTTATTTTATCACGGCCGCCGCCGTTATGCAAGAGGAACGGCGGCGCCGGAGGGCGCCGCACGGTTACAGGTACGGGCTCACGTCCCGTGCCAGGGTCTGCTCCAGGTCAATGAGCCGGCGGGCGATATCCACGCTCTCGGGCTTTGCCCCGGGACAGTGGTTGAGATAGCGGCGCAGGCTTTTGATCCCCATGCCGCAGCCGTCGGTGATCAGTTCCGCCACGGTACCGTCGGATGGGTCCGCCAGCAGGTGAAAGCCCGTTTTCAGCCGGGACATTGCCCGGGCGGCGGGGGAGGGCTCGTGACGGGGAAGGCCCAGGGTATTGAGCAGGGCGTGGGTCCGGCTGCCCAGCTCCTGGTGGGCCTGTTTGCTGCGCAGGAGGATCCGGCGGAGATCGCCGCTTTTCACGGAGGAAAGAGTGTCTTCAATGGCTGTAACGCCCATCTGGATGCCGCTGTTGCACTGGGCCAGCAGATCGGCGGTCTGGTTGGTGTTCACGGTTTCACGCTCCTTGTTGCTTCAGATCATTTTCAGTATTTGCCGTTCCGGGCGGACCTATAGCAGACAAACATTGGAAGCGCCCGCCGGCACCGGAAAAAACATTTTACTTATTTTTTACTTGTAGTTTCCCGTGTGTTGTACTATAATAAACCAATCAGGCATGATTCTGATTGGAGTTGAGGTATTATGGTAAGAATCAGCAACGACATCGGAAATATTCAGATTTCAAACGAGGTGTTTTTGGCTCTCACCTCCGAGGCGGCGGTCAACTGCTTCGGAGTCAAGGGCATGACCGTGCGCAGCGTCAAGGACGGCTTCGTGCATCTCCTCAAGCGGGAGGCCATGGGCAAAGGCGTCCGGGTGACCTACAACGACGACGCCACGATCTCCATCGAGCTTCACATTGCGGTTGACCAGGGGGTGAACATTCCCGCCATCTGTGACAGCATCGTCAATCAGGTGCGTTATCAGGTGGGAAGCGCCACGGGGGTTGAAATCAAAACCGTCGACGTATTCGTCGATTCTGTGATTATCGATTGACCGGGAGGACGTAAACGGGTATGACACAGCAGATTACCGGCGCGCTGTTCAAGGATATGGTCATTAACGGCGCCGCCGCCATCAACAACCATAAAGAAGAGATCAACGAGCTGAACGTATTTCCCGTGCCGGACGGCGACACGGGCACCAACATGAGCCTCACGGCGGGCAACGCGGCCAAGGAGCTGGAGCGCTCCACCCCCGGCACCATCTCCCGGGCGGCGGAGATCACCTCCAACGCCATGCTCCGGGGCGCCAGAGGAAACTCCGGCGTGATCACGTCCCTGCTGTTCCGGGGCATTGCCAAGCAGCTCAAGGACCGTGACAGCGCCGACGCGGTGGTCTTTGCCGAGGCCATGGTCAGCGGCGTGGAGTCGGCCTACAAGGCCGTTATGAAGCCCGCGGAGGGCACCATTCTGACGGTTTCCCGTCTGGCCTCCGACGCGGCCATCCGTGCCAGCGCCGAGGAAACGGACATCGAGGCCATCCTGAAGGCCGCCCTGGAGGCGGGCCATACCGCCCTGGACAACACGGTCAACCAGAACCCCGTGCTTCAGAAAGCGGGAGTGGTGGACGCCGGCGGCAAAGGC
>ONVR01000245.1 GCA_900321335.1 uncultured Eubacteriales bacterium
AGGTATTTCTATTGGTACGCGCTTTATCTACATCGGAAATATGCACAGCGCCCGATACCCGTTCCTCTGCTCCCGTCGCCCTCTGACGAAGACCAGGTGGTTCGACCCTTGGCACGCAACGCATGCTTCCCCGGGCCGGTATCATCTCTCGGTGCTGCTATTGAGTTTTCTCCCCCGCGGGGCGCGTGTCATCTCTCCCGTCGTAATCAGGTTGCCCTATGGGCTATGTCATCCGCGTATTGCGGGTCGTATCCTCCGCCCCGGCCCGCACAAAGCCGGAACGGATATAGAGGTGATTGGGGTATTGGAGGGTATATAACCACGGTCATTGACCGTTGGCATCGTCAGCTTCGCCCGGTTCCTGTTTGTTCTTTTTGCGCATCATGCGCGCCTCGATCTTCTTTTGCCGCTCCGCCCGGTACAGCTCCTGCTGGCGGGCGTACTCTTCCCGATACCGCCGGGACCGCACAAGCTCCGGCGACCCCGCCGGATAGGTATAACCGAGCCGCCGCAGGACCGCCCGCCAGCTTCCAAAGCGCGAGGCGACGCTCTGGGCGCCGGGGACCTCGCACATCTGCGGGGCATGTCCCAGGGCTTTCGCCACGGCGTGGACGTGCCGGAGCAGTTCCTCGTCTGAATCCTCTCCGTGCAGGCGTTCAAACGTCTCATCCTGCTTTTTCAGCACGGCCCGGGTCCGCTGCTCCATCTTCCGGCGGTACCACTCATAACCGTTGAAATGCTTCTGATTCGTATCCACAGACAATCCCTCCTGTCGGTTTTATGGGGGTCTGTGGAGATCTCGTCCCATGCGGCAAAAAACTGCCGCGTCCCATACGGAACAGCGGCAGTTACCCGGTTGCTTCTGTGGAGAGTACCCGCCCACTGTTCTCTTGCCGTATTGCAGCGCCGAATATTCTGACTTGCGTTCCGGGAGCGTATCGCTCCCACGTCCACGACCTGCCTTCTCATGGGCTTGCCCACAATGACGGACGTCTGTCCCAGCTCGATTCGAGCCTCGGTCATGGCCTTACGCGCACAGCACCGGTCGTGTCGGGTTGCCCCTTCTTCCTCAGCGCCGCGGCAATACCTATTTTATTTCTGTTGTGATTTCGCTTTTCTCGGCGCTCTGCCAGGGCTCGACGCCGATATCTTCGCCCAATCCCACGCAGCTGTAGCTCCATACGATGACGTCACCGTCACAGACCTGATAGCGCGAGCTGCCGTAATTGGGAAACCACCCGTTTACTTTATACATCCAGCCGGACTGGGGTCCGCATTCCCGCTCCGCCAGACCGGCAAGATTCTCTATGTAGTAGCCGCTGAGATTTACAGCGTAGTCGTAACTGATCTCAATTCCATTTGACAAGCAGGTCCGCCGCAGAATGTCATACGCCGAATCGCCGCTGGTGAAGGACACTCTGGTCGCCGGCAATACGATGCCGCTCTCCGGGATCGCATTTGCTTTCTCCGGATTCAGCTCGTCCAGATGATCCAGAACCGCGTCGCAGCGGATCTCCAGGGTGCAGGTCAGGCCCTCCGTATCAGACGGGACGGCGATCGTCTCCGTCTCCGCCCGGCGCTTGTCCAGAACAGCCTGCAGCTGCTCCGGTTCAAAGAGCAGCCCACCCTTTTCAATCAGCCGGTTCAGCAAAAACTCCCGCAGATCCGAAGACATGATCCGGTTGAAGGAAACGGTTTGCGCATCTTCGCCGTTGAGAACGACAACCCGGTCCCCGGGCACGAGGGTGTACGCCCGCTCCCCGCAGTTCATAGACGGCATGCCGTCAAAGACGCTGACCGTGACCGTTCCATGGTAGGCTTCCACGGACATTACGGTTTTTTCCGCCATTGCTATATGCACGCCGTCGGCCAGAATCTGCAGTTTCGGCTCCGTTACACCTTCCGCGGCCTCAAAGACAGCCGCTCCGTCCGTTACACGCACGGCGGCGCCGTCCGGGGTCAGTGTTTCCATCTCAATCTGGCTGCCGCCGTCTATGGATACCAGCGCCTCACTGACGACCGACGCCTGGCAATAGGCGTCGGCGCCCGTGACCAAGGCATCGTCCTGCTGGAGACCGATGTCCTTTTTCAGCACATATGCCATGCCATCCCGCAGGACGCTCACGTCCCCCGTAACCTGTTGGACACTTGCCAGGGAGCCTTTGGAACCTTTTCGAAACCAGCGGCCGTTTGTATCCGACAGGAGCACACCTGCAGCCACAATGGCCAGGATCAGCAGGATAACGATCAAAACCCGATACTGTTGTCTTTTCATCGCTCAGAATCACCTTATCATATCCACCGTAACCGCTCCGTAACTTTTGGAGCCGGTTTTCCCGTTATTTTTTCTTCTTTTCGATCTTTTTACGATTATTTCAAATACGTTCCGCCAAATCGATCCTGATACATCTGTTCCAGATACGCATGGGTCTCCTCCGCCCAGGAGTAGTCGTTCATGTATTCCCCGTTGTAGCGCTCCCACTGATGATTGCGCAGAAGATCGAGCAAATCACACTCCACCAGCGACATATCCAGGTATTTCCCTTTGGCCGAGCTTTTAAGAATCTCCTCGATCCCCGCCTGCTTGAGTTCCTCCCGAAGCCGTGCCATGGTCATCCGAAACAGACTGGTATCCGTGCGATCCTTCTCCGGCCAGATGATCTCCATCGCCTCTCTTGCGGTTAGTACGGCGCCGCGCTTATCCACAAGCAGGGCCAGAAGCTCCCGGGGCTTTTCCCGCTTGAACGTGAACGGTTTATTGTCCACATACACGAGAAACGGTCCCAGGGTCTGGAAACGCACGCGCTTTTTCAGGCGCCCCGACAAAAGCGTTACCCTGTCGAGGATATCCTTCACATCTTCCCGCGTATAGGGCTTGAAGACGTAATAATCCGCCTTCATATTGATAAAATCCTCCAGATACTGTTTGTGCCCGGTAAGAAACACAATAATGACATCCGGATTTTGTTCCCGAAGCCGCTTTGCCAGCTCCACACCGTTTATCCCCGGCATTTCAATATCCAGCAGGGCGAACTCCACCGTGTGACTCTCTGCGTATCGCAGGGCATCCGCCGCCGACTCGAACTCACCGACCAGCTCGATCTCCGGATGATCCTCACATAAATCCTTGAACTGGAGCATACTCCACAGCTCATCGTCAACCAAGATCGTCTTCATCAAAGTCCTCCTCCTTCAGTTTGGGAATCGTGATGGTTGCCTCTGTTCCGTCTCCGGGACTGCTTTTGATCGCAACCGAACCGTTCACCATGATCTGCAGCCGCTGTATGGCGTTGTTCAGGCCCAGTCCGTGTCCTCCTCTTTGGTCGTACGGCAAGGTGGTATCAAAGCCCACTCCGTCATCTGCGATCCGTATCATATAGCTGTCCGCCGTCTCCCACGTGGCGATCGTCAGGGTTCCCACATCCATTTTCGGCGCGATCCCGTGCTTTACGGCGTTTTCAACAAAGGGCTGAACCGACAGGGGCGGGATTTCAAAATCGTCGATCCGGATATCATAAGAAACCCGCAGTCGCGGCCGCAGATGTGTCAGCTCGATATTCAAGTACGTTTTTATGTGCGTAAGCTCCAGGGCGAATGGACAGAGCTCGGTACTGCTCAGCGCGTCGATGTTATAGGCCAGATACTTATTGAACCTGTAAACCATTTCCTCCGCCTCATCCGGGTCATACTGAATCATGGATCGAATCGTGGTCATCACGTTATTGATAAAATGGGGTTTGATCTGATTGATCATGAGCCGGATCTTACCCTCATTCAACTCCCGCTCCAGATTCAGCTGCCGCTCCAGATGATCGTAGGCGGACAGCAGCGCCACCACCGTCTGCATGAGAATAAAAACCAACGCACCCAGGGTTTCAGGGCGAATATGCCGCACCATCGTCTCTCCGATGTGGGTAAACGTTCCCGTCAGTTCGCTTACGATCAGAATGATCAGGCCAATCGCCAGCATGACTCGATTCCGCTCTCTGAGCATTTCCTTTTCCCGCAGCAGTCGATAAAGACAGAACCCAAAAACGGCACAGTAGACAACACAGGTCATGTTTCGCACAACCGGCAGGAGCGATGGCGGTCCATAGCTCCAGGCTGCAGTACTGATCGCTGTGAACAACAGACTTCCCCATGCCAGCGCGTTACACTGTCTCTTTTTCTTCGTTTTAGCGGCATTCCTCCAATACAGGCAATACAGGGCCGGCTGCAGACCGTGAATCATTCTGCTTGCTGTAAGCAGCACGTAGTACGCATGAAGGGTCCTGTCTGCCGCGGCAATTTTACAGATCCCGCCGATGCCAAAAAGAGCGATCAGGATTCCCAGATAAAAATAGTTCACCGTCTCCTGTCTGCCGGTAAAACTCATGAGCGAAAAGAGCAAAACGAGCAGGCCAATAAACAAAATTGCAAGATTGACCCAACGGTCATAGGACACCATCGTATTGCCGTACATCATCAGCTCACCATAGGTTCCCAGGAGCACCTCTCTGACCATTCCCGTTTGGAAGGGATCCGGGCCGGTAAAAACGAGGGAAATCTCTTTTCCCGCATTTTCCGGATTTAACCGGATGTAATTCCACCTCGAAAGCGGTTTTTCATCCGGCCGGGAAGCATTGGAATAGATCACTTCCCCCTCTGCATCCGCGGTAAGGTACGCATCTGTGGTGTATACGGCAAGATACGTCCCCTGGTGAATCAGCCGGGGCAGGCGGTTTTTCAATATCACTTTCCCCTCCGAATCCGGACGGATGTATGCCGGGAGACTTGCGACCCTGGAATCCTCGCCCGTAAAAGACGTCCATCCGTCATACCGGATCAGATTTTCATCATAGACGGGTTCTCCGTCGATCGTGTTCGCCTCTTTAGCCGGGATAAGCATTATAATAAAAACAACAAGGATCAGAGCAGCGGCAAACAGCGGCTGCCACTTTTTTCTCATACCAATCCACTCCTCAAAACAAAAAGCAGGCCGCCGGCAATGCCGGATGACCTGCTTTCCTTACGATCTGATCTGTGCTGGCGCCCGATACCCCTTGCGCCGAAAACCGCACAGTTATTCCACGCACACAGGTCAAGGTATGTGCATGGATCTCTCCCGTTGACCGGTGTGTATCTGACTTATCTCCCAAAGGAGCATCACAGTACCCTGCGTGCGAGGCTTCTCACCTCATTCCACTTTAAACACCCTATTACCGGGCCGTACCGATCAGGAACATGATTCACTTGTGAGCATTTTCATCTGCTTTTATACTTTACACCCAATTGGGTTTTCTGTCCAGATATGATTTGTCCGGCAACGTGGATCTGGGGCGGATGCGTTATACGGTCCACTCTTCATTTTCGGTCGTCCCGGGCCGCAAAAACTCCACAAAACGCGTCACATGCTCCGGTACATGATGACGCCGCCAGGCCATGACCACAGTCCCGCTCAAGGCCCATTTGACCGGCAGGTATGTCAGCTTCATGGGCGACGCGGGGGTATCGAACATCTTACTGTCAATGGAAAAGCCCTCTCCCCGTCCAACACGTGTTGCAAGTAGTGCATAGGAACTGACAAACCGCACGTCCCCCGGCACGATCCCGTATTCCCGGCACACAGCTTCCGACCAGCGGCGCTGCGTCGGTGATTCGATCAGCAGCGTCTGCCCTGTCAGTGCCTGCAGACCACCGGATCCCCATTGCGGCGATACGATAAAAAACAGCGGCGTCATCCGGGCTGGCCGGAGCATGCATGTCATCGCCAATCAGATGCATCCGGCTTTCTGATCTCGTTTGACCGCCGTTAAAAACCTGTGCTATATTGGGTACGCCAACAGGCAAATTCAGCTTTCGGAGGTAACCAATGATGCGGCGAATGATCTGCTCGGTACAGTTCCGCAACTGACAACAATCTGTATCGAGGTAAGCCGTTCTGTGCGGGAGGTTGTCGGGAACTGTACCGATCAAAAGAATACAATCAAACGACTTTTGAAAGGAGCAGTAAAATGAACACAGAACAATTCAAAGAACTCTGGAAACAGGAAGAAGCCATTGCCCATATCCACGGATGGG
>ONVR01000224.1 GCA_900321335.1 uncultured Eubacteriales bacterium
CCATCTATCTGGGCGTTGTGGCAATCCTGCCTCTGCTGATCGGTAAGATCGTGAACGTGGCGGCGCTGTCCATCGGCGGTACCTCCGTCATCATCGTGGTCGGCGTGGCGCTGGAGACTGTACAGGCATTGGAATCCCAGATGCTGATGCGTCAGTACAAGGGCTTCCTGGAATAATTTGAGGTATTACCATGAAACTGATCCTTTTAGGCGCTCCTGGTGCCGGTAAGGGCACGCAGGCAGACATCATCAAGAAGAAGCTGAACATCCCCACCATCTCCACCGGCAACATCCTGCGGGCGGCTGTGAAGAACGGCACGCCCACCGGGCTGAAGGCCAAGGAGTACATGGATGCTGGCAAGCTGGTGCCCGATGAGGTCATCATCGGCATCATCAACGAGCGTTTGCAGGAGGCCGACTGCGCCAACGGCTACATTCTGGACGGCGTGCCCCGCACCATCGCCCAGGCCGAGGCTCTGGAGCAGGCAGGTATCAGATTCGACGCCGTGGTCGCCATCGAGATCCCCGATGAGAAGATCATCGCCCGCATGGGCGGACGGCGTGTCTGCGAAAGCTGCGGCGCCAGCTATCACATCGTCAATATCCCCCCGAAAAAAGAGGGTATCTGCGATGTGTGCGGCGGCGCGCTGAAGCAGCGCAAGGATGATGACCCGGAGACGGTCAAGGATCGTCTGGCGGTCTATCATAAGGAGACGGAACCCCTCAAGGGCTTCTACGAGGCCAGAGGCGTTCTGAAAACCGTGGACGACCAGCCCACTGTGGAGGGTACCACACGGGAGATCCTGCGGGTGCTGGGAGTGGCAGAATGATCACGCTCAAATCACCCCACGAGATCGAGTTGATGCGCCGGGCGGGCAAAATTACCGCGGCAGCCCGTGCTCTGGCACGGGATATGGTAAAACCCGGCGTCACCACCGCTCAGATCGACAAGGCAGTGTTCCAGTTCATCAAGGAGCAGGGCGCGACCCCCTCCTTCCTGCACTACAACGGCTATCCCGCCAGCGTGTGCGTCAGCGTCAACGATGAGATCATCCACGGCATCCCCGGCAAGCGGGTGCTGCAGGAGGGCGATATCGTCAGCGTGGACGTGGGTGCGTTCATCGGCGGATTCCACGGCGACTGCGCCGGCACCTACCCCTGCGGGCAGGTGTCCGACGAGGCGCTGCGGCTGATCCGGGTGACGCAGCAGAGCTTTTTCGAGGGCATGAAGTATGCCCGCGAGGGCTACCGCCTGTCGGATATCTCCGCCGCGGTGCAGGCGTACGTGGAGGCCAACGGCTTCAGCGTCGTCCGGGAATACGTCGGTCACGGCGTCGGACGGCAGATGCACGAGGCACCCGAAGTCCCCAACTATGGCAAACCCGGCCACGGTCCCCGGCTTCTGCGGGGCATGACCATCGCCGTGGAGCCCATGGTCAACGCGGGGACGGCAGCCATCAGGCAGATGCCTGACGGCTGGACGGTGAGAACCGCCGACGGGAAAAACGCCGCCCACTACGAAAACACCGTATTGATCACAGCCGGAGAGCCGGAGCTTCTGACGGATCCGGAGAAATCATTGGTGTGAGATGGACATTGTCAAAGCAAATGTCGTAATATCCACTGCCGGCAGGGATAAGGGAGAGCCTTTCTTCGTCCTGGGGACGGAGGGGGACTTCCTCCTGCTGGCGGACGGAAAGACCCGCCCGGTGGAGCGGCCGAAGCGCAAGCGGCGCAAGCACGCGAAGCTGTATCGCTCCGACGGCGGCAGTCTTTCCGGGAGGATCAGAAGCAGCGAACAAATCACCAATAGTGAGCTTCGTAAAGCCATAGCCGCGTTACGCGGCGGTAATCAAGATCAGGAGGGATAACACTTGGCAAAATCCGACATGATCGAAGTGGAAGGCGTGGTCGTAGAATCACTGCCCAACACCACATTCCAAGTAGACATTGGAAATGGACACACGATCTTAGCGCATATTTCCGGAAAGCTCAGAATGAATTTCATCAGGATTCTGCCCGGCGATAAGGTGACAGTGGAAATGTCGCCTTACGATCTGACCCGTGGTCGGATCACCTGGCGCAGTAAGTAGGAGGTTTATCAAAATGAAAGTAAGACCGTCCGTGAAGCCCATGTGCGAGAAGTGCAAGGTGATCCGTCGTAAAGGCCGTGTCATGGTCATTTGCGAGAATCCCAAGCATAAGCAGAGACAGGGCTAAGTAGAAAGTGGAGGTGCTCTAAATTATGGCACGTA
>ONVR01000080.1 GCA_900321335.1 uncultured Eubacteriales bacterium
AAGTTGGTCCGGGAGGCCACGCCCCACAGCTCGCCCCAGCCGAAGGGGAAGGTGAACTCAAAGTCCGTGGTGGCGTTGGAGTAGTGGCTCAGCTCCTCCGGGTCGTGATCCCGCAGACGCAGATGCTCGCCCTTCATGCCCAGGCTCAGCAGCCAGTTGTAGCAGTATTCCTTCCAGTACTTGAACCAGTCCAGCTCCGTGCCGGGCTTGCAGAAGAACTCCAGCTCCATCTGCTCGAACTCACGGGTGCGGAAGGTGAAGTTGCCCGGCGTGATCTCGTTGCGGAAACTCTTGCCGATCTGGCAGACGCCGAAGGGCAGCTTTTTCCGGGTGGTGCGCTGAACGTTCTGGAAGTTGACAAAAATACCCTGTGCCGTCTCGGGACGGAGGTAAACGGTGTTCTTGGCGTCCTCGGTGACGCCCTGGAAGGTCTTGAACATGAGGTTGAACTGGCGGATATCCGTCCAGTTGTGCTTGCCGCAGGAGGGACAGTTGATGGCGTGCTCCTCCACAAAGGCCTTCATCTCGGCCTGGCTCATGGCGTCCACGCTGTGTCCCAGATCAAAGCTGTTTTCCTGACACCACTCCTCGATGACCTTGTCGGCCCGGAAGCGCTCCTTGCACTCCTTGCAGTCCATGAGAGGATCGGAGAAGCCGCCCACGTGGCCGGAGGCCACCCAGGTCTGGGGGTTCATCAGAATGGCAGCGTCCAGCCCCACGTTGTAGGGGTTTTCCTGGACAAATTTCTTCCACCAGGCGCGCTTGACGTTGTTTTTCAGCTCCACACCCAGGGGGCCGTAGTCCCAGGTGTTGGCCAGACCGCCGTAGATCTCGCTGCCGGCGAAAATAAAACCTCTGCCCTTGCACAGGGTGACGATCTTCTCCATGGATTTTTCCTTGTTGTCCATTTTCTATATCCTCCTTATTGTTACGTACAGGGTAAAAAGTACATAATAACAATTTATTATAGCGTATTGAGTGGCCCCGGTCAACAGTTTTCCGCAGGAAAACCGCCTGCTGAAGCGCCCCGTCCTATTGCATTTTCCGGGAAAATGCGATAGGATAAGGGAAACCTGAGGGAGAGCGAAGCCATGGGATACAGCTTTATTGACGCCATACCCGCAAAGACAACGGTCCTTGCCGGAGAGAGCCTGAACGTTCTGGGCGGCGTTGCCAGTACGGAGAAGGCGCCCCTTGCCCTGACCGTCCGGCTTTTCGGCCGGTGCGGGGAGACCTGGAAGGTCCTGGAGGAGCAGGCGCACGTCCTGAAGCCGGAAGAACACCGGCACCTGTATTTTACCGTGACCCCCGGGTGGTTCCGGGCCGCACCGTGGGACGGGGAGGCGCCGGAGGAGATGGAGCTGATCGTGTCGGACCGTATGCCCGCTCCCGGGGATACGGGGGTTCTTATATTTATAAAGAGGTAAGGGATCACTATGGAATTTGAAGCGGGGACCTATGATGTCGCCGTAATCGGCGCGGGTCACGCCGGGATCGAGGCGGCCCTGGCCGCAGCGCGTCTCGGGGTGAGCACCGTGTGCTTCACCATCAATCTGGACGCCGTGGGCAACATGCCCTGCAATCCCGCCATCGGCGGCACCGGCAAGGGCCATCTGGTCCGGGAGCTGGACGCCCTGGGGGGTGAGATGGCCCGGGCGGCCGACAAGGCCTGTATTCAGTACCGGCTTCTTAACCGGGGCAAGGGCCCCGCGGTCTACTCCCTCCGGGCCCAGGCGGACCGCCGGGAGTACCAGAAGCGCATGAAGCACACCCTGGAGCTCCAGGAGAATCTGACTCTCAGGCAGGCGGAAGTGGTGGACATCGCCGTGGAAGAGGGCCGGGTCACGGCGGTCAGAACCGCCACGGGAGCCGTCTACCGGTGCCGGGCCGTGGTGGTGGCCACGGGTACGTATCTGTCCGGCCGCACCATCATCGGGGAGACCGTCCGGGAGGGCGGCCCCGACGGCATGTTCGCCGCCACGGAGCTGGGCGCAAAGCTGGCGGGACTGGGCCTGTCCATGCGCCGGTTCAAAACGGGCACGCCGCCCCGGGTCAACGCCCGGAGTGTGGATTTTTCCAAAATGACCGTTCAGCCGGGAGACGAAAATCCCCAGCCCTTTTCCTTTTCCACGAAAACGCCCCCGGAGAACCGGGCCGTGTGCTATCTGACCTATACCAACGAGACCACCCACGGGATCATCCGGGCCAATCTGGACCGGAGCCCCATTTACAACGGCGCCATCACCGGGACCGGGCCCCGGTACTGCCCGTCCATTGAGACGAAGGTGATGCGCTTTGCCGAAAAGCCACGGCATCAGCTTTTTATTGAGCCCATGGGACTGGACACGGAGGAGCTGTACGTACAGGGCTTTTCCTCCTCCATGCCGGAGGAGATCCAGCTGCAGATGCTCCACTCCGTGGCGGGGCTGGAGCACGCGGAGATGATGCGCCCGGCCTACGCCATCGAATATGACTGTGTGGACCCCACGGAGCTGTATGCCACCCTGGAGACGAAGAAGATCGCCGGTCTTTACGGAGCGGGACAGTTCAACGGCTCCTCCGGCTACGAGGAGGCGGCGGTCCAGGGCTTTGTGGCCGGGGTGAACGCGGCCCTGAAGATCAAGGGCAAGGCGCCCATGATCATCCGGCGGGATCAGGGCTATATCGGGACCCTCATCGACGATCTGGTGACCAAGGGGACCAACGAGCCCTATCGGATGATGACCTCCCGGAGTGAGTACCGCCTCCTGCACAGGCAGGACAACGCCGATTTGCGCATGAGCCCCATCGGCCACCGGATCGGTCTGGTCTCCGACGAGCGGTATCAGGCCGTGCTGCAGAAATACGAGACGGTAAAGACGGAGATCGCCCGGCTGGAAAAGACCCATATCGCGCCCACTCCGGCGCTCTGCGCCATGCTGGAGCAGCGTGGCACCACACCGCCCAAAAGCGGTGTGAGCCTGGCCGCGCTTATCTGCAGGCCGCAACTGGATTACGCCTGCCTGGCCCCCTTTGACCCGGACAGACCCCGTCTGGATCCGGCTGTGCAGGAGCAGGCGGAGATCTCTCTGAAATACGCGGGGTATCTGGACCGGCAGGAAAAGCAGTTGGCCGATTTCCGACGGATGGAGAGCCGTGAGCTCCCGGCGGATCTGGACTATGGCGGCATCGCCGGCCTGCGGCTGGAGGCCCGGCAGAAGCTGGGGCAGATCCGGCCGGCCAATCTGGGACAGGCCTCCCGGATCTCCGGCGTATCCCCGGCGGATATCACGGCGCTGATGATCCATTTGGGAAATCTGTGATTTTTTTGCAAATTTCCCTTTACAATCGGGAAGGCTTGTGATAAAATTTCAAAGCTGTTGTGCAATCCGTTTTCTTGGCTGCGGGATCGCCCATGTGAATTGGACGCCTTTCGGCCCGCTGCTCAGTTAACCGGAAATCAGAAAAGAAAGGATGTTTTTCCCATGATCACGAAGGAAGAAAAGACTGCCGTAATCGAGGCAAACCGCACCCACGAGACGGACACGGGCTCTCCCGAGGTCCAGATCGCCATTCTCACCGAGCGCATCAATCAGCTCACCGAGCACCTGAAGGTCCATCACAAGGACAATCACAGCCGCCTCGGCCTGCTGAAGATGGTCGGTAAGCGCCGCAACCTTCTGGACTACCTGGCCAAGAAGGACATTGAGCGCTACAGAGCCTGCATCGCCAAGCTCGGCATCAGAAAGTAATCGCAGCATGGGGCTGGTTCGCATTTTTTCCGCGGACCAGCCTCGTGTACGGTTTCAAAGCGAAAAGCCGGGATTTCAAGCCTTTGAAAATGCGCCCGACACCCATGCGGGCCCGTCTTCAAGTGCTGGGAATCTGTGGCTTTTCAGGAGTATTACAAAAGGAGAATAAAGTATGATCATCAAGCACAGAGAATTTCCCAATCACAAAAAGTACACCATGGAGCTGGCAGGCCGCCCCCTTACCCTTGAGGTGGGCAAGCTGGCTGAGCTGGCAAACGCCGCCGTTCTGGTCAGCTACGGCGAGACCACCGTTCTCGTTACGGCTACCGCCTCCGCCCGTCCCAAGGACGGCATCGACTACTTCCCCCTGTCTGTGGAGTTCGAGGAGAAGCTCTACTCCGTTGGCCGCATTCCCGGCGGCTACCTGCGCCGTGAGGGCAAGCCCTCCGAGCGAGGCGTGCTGGCCAGCCGCATGATCGACCGGCCCATGCGCCCCCTGTTCCCCTCCGACCTGAGAAACGACGTGGTCATCGACTGCCTGGTGCTGGCAGTTGACCACAACAACTCCCCGGAGATCGCCGCCATGATCGGCGCCTCCGCCGCCGTTTCCATCTCCGATATCCCCTTCAACGGCCCCATCGCCGGCGTCGGCCTGGGTTACAAGGACGGGGAGTACTTCATCAACCCCACCTGTGAGCAGCGCGCCGTTTCCGACATGTACTGCACCATCGCCGCCACGGCGGAGAAGGTCGTCATGATCGAAGCAGGCGGCAAGGAGATCCCCGAGGACGTGATGTTCGAGGGCATCATGCAGGCCCACGCGGCCATCAAGCCCGTGGTGGCGCTGATCAACCAGATGGTGGAGGAGATCGGCAAGCCCAAGTTCACCTATGAGCACGCCGCCTTCAACGAAGAGCTGTTTGCCAAGATCGTTGACAAGTACCTGCCCGAGGTGGAGTACTGCATGGATACCGACGACAAGAACGTCCGGGAGGCCCGGTACAACGAGGTCGTGGAGAAGATGATCGCCGAGTTCGGCGAGGAGTACCCCGAGATCACCTCCCAGCTGGAGGAGATCACCTACAAGATCCAGAAGAAGGTCGTCAAGGCCTGGCTCATGCAGGGCAAGCGTGTCGACGGCCGCGCCATGAACGAGATCCGCCCGCTCGCTGCCGAGGTCGGCCTGATCCCTCAGGTCCACGGTTCCGGTCTCTTTACCCGCGGCCAGACCCAGGTCCTGTCCATCGCCACCCTGAGCACCCTGTCCTCCTCTCAGAAGCTGGACACCATCTTTGAAGAGGAGTCCAAGCGCTATATGCACCACTACAACTTCCCCTCCTTCTCCGTGGGCGAGGCAAGACCCAGCCGCTCCGTCTCCCGCCGGGAGTACGGCCACGGCGCCCTGGCGGAGAAGGCTCTCGAGCCCGTGATCCCCAGCGTGGAGGAGTTCCCCTACGCCATTCGGGTGGTGTCCGAGGTACTCTCCTCCAACGGCTCCACCTCTCAGGGCTCCATCTGCGGCTC
>ONVR01000054.1 GCA_900321335.1 uncultured Eubacteriales bacterium
GAGGACACCTCCATCATGCGCACTACGGTGCTGCCCTCCATGCTGGAGATCGTGGCCCGGAACTTCAGCTATCGGAACAAGGCCGTGCGCCTGTACGAGCTGGGCAAGATCTATCTGCCCCGGCCCGACGGGCTGGCCGACGAGCCCAAGGTCCTCTCTCTGGGGGCTTACGGCGACGGGGTGGACTTCTTCACCTTCAAGGGCGATATTCAGGCGGTTCTGGATCAGGCCCGCGTGGGCGCTGTCCGGTTCGAGGCCTGCCGGGACAACCCCTCCTATCACCCGGGCCGCTGCGCCAGAGTCTATGCCGGCGACCGGCTTCTGGGCGTATTCGGTCAGATCCATCCTTTGGTAGCCGCCGCCTACGACGTGGACGCGGAGATCTACGCCGCGGAGATCGACTTCGGCGCGCTGTACGGCGCCCGGGGCGGCCAGCCGGAATATGTGCCCCTGCCCAAATACCCCTCCGTCACCCGTGATCTGGCGGTGGTCTGCGCCGACGGCGTCACCGTTGGCCAGCTGGAGGACTGCATCCGCCGGGCTGCCGTTCTGGTCCGGAAGATCGAGCTGTTCGATATTTACACCGGCGCCCCCATCCTCCCCGGCTTCAAGAGCGTGGCCTTCTCTCTGGAGCTCCGCTCCGACGAGAGGAATCTGACCGCCGCCGAGGCGGACGAGGAGATGGCCCGGATCCTGGCAGCGCTGGAAAAAGAGCACGGCGCCGTGATCCGGTAAGCGAATACGTTTCCGGCGTCTGCCCGATCTCTTCCGGCAGACGCCGGACTGTTTTTCAGAAAGGAGCATCCCCATGGAACTGAAGGTTCTCCCCCAGGACCTGACCGTCTGCAAGGTGGCAGACCTGTCCGGTGCAGATCTCAACGGCGCGTTCTTTTTCCTGGCCAGAACAGACGAAGAACTCTCCCTGGTCTGTCCCACCCAAAGCGTTCCCCGGAACGCCACAGACCGGGACGACGGCTGGCGCGGCTTCCGGATCCAGGGCATATTGGATTTTTCCCTCATCGGGATCCTGGCAAAGCTCTCCGGCGTTCTGGCAGCGGGCGGCATTGGGATCTTCGCCGTTTCCACCTTTAATACGGACTACATTCTGGTCAAGGCGGAAAACCTTGACCGGGCCCTGTCCCTGCTCCGGGAGAGCGGCTATACCGTGGTATAAAAGGAAAGGACCTGCCTGTAAACGCTTGACAAAACCGGTCCGGCAGGGTACAATGGCCCTGTTAATCGTGAAATCGTTACATGCAGTGATGGGGAACAGACGGTCTGCGCCGTTATCAGAGAGTCCGTGTATGCTGAAAGCGGACAGCGGCAGGACTGTGTACGCTCGCCCCGGAGCAGCGGGCCTGAAATCCAGTAGGGCGCGACGGCTGACCCCGTTACCGGTCACGGCCTTTTGCAAGGTCACTGAGGGTCTTTCGGGCAACCGTGGGGCCGAATCAGGGTGGTAACACGTCATACTGCGTCCCTGACCGGAGAATCCGGTCAGGGATTTGTTCTTCCCGCGCAAGCGAAAAATTCCTACATCCCCCAAAGGAGGACGTCTCATGTCCAAGATGAATCAGTACAAAAAGTACATCCCCTTCAAGCCTCAGCCCATTGAAAACCGCACCTGGCCGGACAATCTCATCACCAAGGCCCCGGTGTGGTGCAGCGTGGATCTCCGGGACGGCAACCAGTCCCTCATCGACCCCATGAATCGCCAGGAAAAGCTGGAGTTCTTCCACACCCTGGTGGATATCGGCGTCAAGGAGATCGAGATCGGCTTTCCCTCCGCCTCCGAGACGGAGTATGAGATCTGCCGGGAGCTGATCGAAGGAGGCCACATCCCCGACGACGTGACCATCCAGGTGCTGGTCCAGGCCCGGCCCCATCTGATCCGCAAGACCTTTGAGGCCATTGCCGGGGCCAAAAACGTGATCCTGCACTTTTACAACTCCACCTCCACTCTCCAGCGGAAGGTGGTCTTCAACATGGACTGCGACGGCATCACCAAAATCGCCACGGACGCGGCGGACCTGATCTACGAAATGGCCCAGCCCGTCATTGCCGGGGGCATGAACCTGCGCTACGAGTACTCCCCGGAGTCCTTCATGGGCACGGAGATGGACTACGCTGTGGAGATCTGTCAGGCGGTATTGGAGCACCTGCACGCCACAGCGGAGAACAAGGTCATCCTCAACCTGCCCACCACGGTGGAAAACTGCATGCCCAACCAGTTCGCCGACGAGCTGGAGTACTTCATCCGCAAGCTCCCCAGCCGGGAATGCGCCATCATCTCCCTGCACCCCCACAACGACCGGGGCACCGGCGTTGCCACCACGGAGGCGGGACTGCTGGCGGGGGCCGAGCGGGTGGAGGCCACCCTCTTCGGCAACGGCGAGCGCACGGGCAACGTGGACATGGTCACCGTTGCCATGAATATGTATACCCAGGGAGTGGACCCGGAGCTGGACTTTTCCAATATCAACAAGATCCGGGATATGTATGAGCGCTGCACCAAGATGCGCGTGCCCGAGCGGCAGCCCTACGTGGGCGATCTGGTGTTCACCGCCTTCTCCGGCAGCCACCAGGACGCCATCAACAAGGGCTTCAACTATATGGAGACTTCCGGAACGGGCCTCTGGGAGGTCCCCTATCTGCCCATCGACCCCACAGATCTGGGCCGGGAGTACGAGCCGGTGCGCATCAACTCCCAGTCCGGCAAGGGCGGCGCCGCCTTTATCATGAATCACAAGTTCGGCTACGACATGCCCAAGGCCATGCACCCCGAGTTCGGCGCCATCGTTCAGGCGGAGACGGAGCGTCTGGGCACAGAGCTGAAGGCCGACGCCATTTACCGCCTCTTCAAGGAGAACTATCTGGACGTCGACGCCCCTTACCGGCTCATCAAGCACAGCTTTGAAGAGCAGACCATGGGCGAAACCTCTGTGGTCACCTTCTGGGGCACCATCCAGATCGACGAGACGGTCTTTACCGTCCACGGGGAGGGCAACGGCCCCATTGACGCCTTCTTCAACGCCATCCACGGCCAGAAGATGGACAAATTCCGCTTCATCGACTACAAGGAGCACGCCATCTCCGACGGCTCCGACTCCATGGCCGTGGCCTACGTACAGCTCCGGGACCGGGAGGGCAAAGACGTCTTCGGCGTGGGCATCTCCCACAACATCAACCTGGCCCCTCTCAAGGCCATTCTCTGCGCCATCAACCGGGCCAAGATCGCCCGGAGAAAGGAAAAGTAAATGGTACGCCAGATCGTAAAGGACGCGGTGTTTCTCTCCCAGAAATCCGAGCCTGCCACACAGAAGGATCTGCCTGTTGTCCTGGACCTGCTGGACACCCTGAAGGCACACCGGGACGGGTGTGTGGGCATGGCGGCCAATATGATCGGGGAGCGCAAGCGGATCATCGCCATTGACACGGGGGTTATGGACGTGGCCATGATCAATCCCGTCATTCTGAAAAGATCCGAGCCCTATGAGACCAGCGAGGGCTGTCTGAGCCACAGCGGCCAGCGGAAAGCCCTCCGCTACCGGAAGATCCAGGTGGAATTTTTCGACGTGACCTTCCGCAAGCACCGGCGCACCTACACGGATTTCATCGCCCAGATCATCCAGCACGAGGTGGACCACTGCGACGGCGTGATCATCTGAAGGGCAGACAAAGTGAACAAACCACTGGGGGTGAGCGTTTGCTCACCCCCAGTGTTATTCTTCTTTCTGATTGCGCTCGGTCACCTCTCCCAGCAGCCGCTCCCGCTGCCGGGCAAGAAACGCCTCCAGCTCGTCCCGGCGCTCCGTGAGCAGCCGGAACACCTTTTCCCCCTCCCGCAGCGTCCGCTCGTACTGATATCGGGTGATCTCCCCACGGGCACAGGCCTCGTCCAGCTCGTCCCGGTCCAGCTCCAGCACCCTGTCTCCCGTGAAGACGTAGTCCAGATACAGATCGTCAAACCAGGGATCTTCGTCCTCCGTGTGGTTGCCGTCGGTCAGATCCACGTGGATCTCCACCGGGCGCCCGTCCCCGTCAAACATGGCGGTGATCCAGTAATACGCCCCCTCCGGGGCAACCTGAACCCAGGTATACCCCCCGTCGGCGATGGTCACGGACCTGTCGCCGTACCGGATCACAAGCGGCTGCTGGACCTTGCGTATGGCGATCAGCCCCGCCTTGCCCCGGCGGCCGTCCGGAAGCGCAGCGTCCCGGATCACCACGTCCTTGCGCAGGATCCGGGTCCACTTGGTGCGGATCATGTCCTTGCGTTTCATCTCACACCACCTGGAAAATGTAGAACTTGAGATAGTTCGTCTCCGGCACGTTCCACAGGATCGGGTGGTCCGCCGCCTGCTGCCGGGCCTCCACCTGCCGGAGGGACACCTCCGCGTCCCGGGCGGCGTCATGGAGCATGTTTACAAACAGCTCCTCCGTCATGAAATGGGAGCAGGAGCAGGTGGCCAGATACCCGCCCCGGGGCAGGAGCTTCATGGCCTTGCAGTTGATCTCTTTATAGCCGCGGACGGCGTTTTTCACCGTCTCCCGGCTCTTGGTAAAGGCCGGGGGATCGAGAATGATGAAATCGTAGTCGCATCTCCCGGCGTTTGCCATGTCCGTCAGCAGATCGAACACGTCGGCCCGGAGAAAATCCATCCGGTCCTCCAGCCCGTTGAGGGCCGCATTCTTCTTCACCTGCTCCACGGCGTCTGCGGACACGTCCACGGCGCAGACCCGCTCGGCCCCCGCCGCGGCGGCGTTGAGGGCAAAGGCTCCCGTGTGGGTAAAGCAGTCCAGCACCCGGCGGCCGGCGGCGATCTTCCGAATGGCCATGCGGTTATATTTCTGGTCCAGGAAAAACCCGGTTTTCTGTCCGTTGCGATAGTCCACGGCATAGCGGATCCCGTTTTCCGTTATGATCACGGTCCCGTCCAGATCCGTGCGCAGCCCCGGCAGGGGATAAAAGCCCTTGTACTGGGTCATCCCCTCCTTCTCCCGGAGGGCGACGTCGTTGCGCTCATAAATGGCGTCGATCCGCTCCCCGTACCCGGCGAGAGTCTCCACCAGCGCCCGGAAGATCAGGTCCTTGACCTGCTCCATCCCCAGGCTCAGAACCTGGACGGACAGGACGTTTTCAAACCGGTCCACCGTCAGCCCCGGCATGGTGTCCGCCTCGCCGAAAATCAGGCGGCAGCAGCGGAAATCCGTCAGCCCCATGACCGTCCGGCGGTAGTCCAGGGCATAGCGGACCCGCCGGCGCCAGAAGGCCTCGTCAAACCGGTCGTTGGCGTTCCGGGACAGCAGCCGCACCCGGATCCGGGAGTGGCCGTTGAGAAAGCCGCTGCCCAGATAGCGTCCCTTCCGGGAGAACACGTCTACAATATCGCCGTTTTCACAGGTCCCGTCGATCCGGGTGATCTCTCCGTCAAAAACCCACGGATGTCCGCCCCGGAGGGCCCGCTCCGCCTTTTCCGTGACGGTGACGGCCGTAAATGCCCGCTCCATAGTCTCACCCTTCCACAAATTCAATGGAGGCGTTTTTCTTCAGCGCCAGCTTCGCATCCGCCTCGGCACACTTGATGATGCCGTTGATGACCGGGCAGGACACGTGAACGGGAAAGTGCTCCCGGGCATAGTCGTACAGGGGACCTTCTCCCGGCTTCTGCAGGCACAGCTCATAGGTGTCAAAGGTATCCCCCAGGGTCTCAAACATCTCCTGCACGGCCTTACATCCCGTATTCACCTTGAGGCGCACCGTCATCTCCTCGTCGTCGGCCTGGGCCGTCACCAGGGCCTTCAGGCCGCAGATCCCCGGGTCGATCTTCACTTTCGTCATGGCGTTTTCCTCCGTTTTCGCACGTTTGCACCATTGTACCACAGGGCCGGATCGTTTACAAACTATTCACAGTACATTTTCAATTTGTACACCATTTCCCCCAGCCCCTGTGGTATCCTTTAACCATCAAAGGATTTTTGATCCTTTCTTCTCTCTTCTTCTTATTTCAACCTACTTCTATTTAATTCCTCTCCATTCTGGAAAAAGGCAGCTGGTAAGCTGCCTTTTTTCCGTATATCCCGTCTCTGCCCCGGCAGATGCAAAACGCGGAGCAGAAAAACCTGCTCCGCGTTTTCATTTCATCTGTTTGCGCCGGGAGATGTTGATGGTCCCCTCCCGCATATCGTCCAGCTTCTCAAGGGATTTGGCAAGGCCGAAAGCCACGCACATGGAGGCGTCGTCGGCGATATGGGTCTTGATGCTGGTCCGGGACTCAATGAGCTTGTCAAAGCCCCACAGGGTGCTGCCGCCCCCGGTGAGCACGATGCCGTTGCGGGAGATATCCGCCACCAGCTCCGGCGGGGTGATCTCCAGAATATGGTGAATGGTCTCCAGAATCCGCTCGGACACCTCCTCAAAGGCCTCCAGCATCTCCGTGGTGCTGATGGTGACCATGCGCGGCAGGCCCGTCATCAGGCACCGGCCTTTAACGTCCACCGTGGCCGTCTCCGGCTTGGGGTAGACGCAGCCGATGCTCAGCTTGAGCTCCTCGGCCGTATTTTCACCGATCAGCACGCTGTGCTTCCGGCGGATGTACCGGATAATGGCGTCGTTAAAAGCGTCGCCGCCGATTTTGATGGAGTCGGACTCCACCACCCCGGACAGGGACAGCACCGCCACGTCCGTGGTGCCGCCGCCGATATCCACGACGATGTGCCCCTCCGGATCGGAGATATCGATCCCCGCGCCGATGGCCGCTGCCAGCGGGGCCTCCATCAGGTAGACCTTTCTGGCGCCCGCCTGGATGCCCGCGTCGATCACGGCCCGCTCCTCCACCTCCGTAATGCCGGAGGGGACGGAGATCAGCACCCGGGGCCGCACCAGGCTCTTGCCGGAGACCTTCTCCAGCATTTCCCGCAGCATCCGCTGGGTCATGTCATAGTCGGAAATGACCCCCTCCCGGATGGGCAGGATCGCCACGATGTTGCCCGGCGTCCGCCCCAGCATCCGCTGGGCCGCCATGCCGATCTTAAGCAGCTTTCCGCTGACCTTGTCCATCGCCACCACACTGGGCTCCTTCAGGATCACGCCCTTGCCCCGGGCCGAGATGATCACCGAGGTGGTACCCAGGTCGATTCCGTAATCTCTGCTGAATATTGCCATTGCTTTTCTCCCGAATTCTATGTTGTTCTTTTCCGCCGTTTCCTAGTATTCCCGGTCCGCGGGGGGAATATAACAGGCCCTTACGTCTCGTCGTCCTGTTTCTCCTCCGGAGCCTTTTTCCTGCTCCGCCGGCGGCGGACGAACCGGGGCACGGCGCTTTCCTGCTCCGCCGTGCGGCTGACGGCCTGATTGGTCTGCTCGTCCACGCGCTCGAGCTTCTCATACGCCTGGGTGTCCACCGGCAGCTCCCGCTTCCGGAGTTTTTTGGAGATCAGCCGTTTCACCACAGCGTAGATCACCGAGAACACCGGCACGCCCAGCATCATGCCCCAGAAGCCGAAGAGGCTGCCGAAGAACAGCAGGGCAAAGAGGATCCAGAAGCCGGAAAGGCCCGTGGTGTTGCCCAGGATCCGGGGGCCGATGATGTTGCCGTCGATCTGCTGAAGAACGATGATATACACGATAAAGATCAGGCACTTGAGGGGGCTGATGAAGATCAGGATCAGGGCACAGGGGACGGCGCCGATAAAGGGCCCGAAGAAGGGGATCACGTTGGTCACGCCTACCACCACGGCGATCAGCGCCGGATAGGGCATCTTCAGGATCAGCATGGAGATATAGCAGATAACCCCGACGATCAGGGAGTCCAGGATCTTGCCGGAGATAAAGCCGCCGCAGGTCCTGTCCACAAAGCGCACGCCCTGCAGGACGGTATTGGCTCTGTCAGGCCGGAACAGGCTGTAGATGATCTTCTTTCCCTGGGCGCCGAAGGTCTCCTTGTGGTAGAGCAGATAAAAAGACACCACAAGGCCGATGACTACGTCGATCACGCCCCGCACCACGTTGTAAATGCCGCCGGTGATGTTGGCGATGATCAGATCCGCCCGCTGGATGATGTGCACGTTGGCCCACTGCCGAATATACTCGCCCACGTTGCCGATCAGAGAGTCCGCGTAGGAGAGCACCTCCGGGTTATCGTCAAAGAACCGGGAGGCCAGGTCCATAAGCTCGTCTGCGTAGGTCTGGATATTGGGCACGATGCTCTTGACGCTCTCGATCACCTGGGGCAGCACCAGCGCCAGAATACCGCCGACCGCTCCCAGGGCCAGCAGAATCACGATCGCCGCGCTGATCACCCGGGCCACCCGGCGGCGCTTAAGCTCCGACCCCTTGGGGCAGAGCCGGGCAGCCAGCCTGGCAAACACATACCGCTCCAGCAGCTTCATGGGCGTGTTGAGCAGATAGGCGATCACACAGCCCCAGATAATGGGGGACAGGGCGCGCAGGATCACCGCCAGCACCCGCTTGACCCCGGACCAGTTGTTCAGAAACGTGAACAGCAGAATACTGGCCCCGATGACGAAAAACGCCGTCAGGCCGATATACAGATATTTTCTGTCCCACTTGGATCCGCCAGACATATTACGTCCCTTCCCGTACGATTTCCCGGTACATGGTATGGGCGTCGGACTTGTTGGCGTACTCGTTGACCTCCAGGACCTCCACGGCCACGGTCCGCTGACCGAAACGGATCTCGATCACGTCGCCCACCTTGACGTCGTAGCTGGCCTTGACCACCTTGCCGTTGACAGAGATCCGCTCGCTGTCACAGGCCTCGTTGGCTACGGTGCGCCGCTTGATCAGCCGGGATATCTTCAAAAACTTGTCGATCCGCACTGTCCTTCCTCCCAAAACCGCACTTTTCCACATTCTGATTTATTATAGCATTGCCATAGCGGTATTTCAATTCTTTTTCCGCCGCCGGCGGGAAAAAGAGGCCCCCCGGTTTGACAAACGGCGCCGGATGCTATAGACTGTTTTGCGTATCGACGCAAAGGAGGTGTTCCCGTGAAACAGGTAACGATCTATACCGACGGCGCCTGCTCCGGCAACCCCGGGCCGGGCGGCTGGGGAGCGATCCTGGAATATGCCGGGACGCGGAAGGAAATGTCCGGCGGCGCGCCGGAGACCACCAACAACCGCATGGAACTCACCGGCGTCATCGCCGCCCTGTCCGCCCTGAAGGAGCCCTGTCAGGTATCCCTGTACACGGACTCCCAGTATATCGTTAACGCCGTCAACCAGGGCTGGCTGCGCAGCTGGCAGGCCAAAAACTGGAAGA
>ONVR01000135.1 GCA_900321335.1 uncultured Eubacteriales bacterium
ATCGGCGATCTGGACGTGCCCGATATTACCGGCAGCTACGCCTCCTACGGCAGCGCCGTGAGCTCCGCCGGCGTTCCCGACGAGCTCAGCCGGATCTGCAATATGATCTTCGGCCGGGACCAGCTGCCGGAGAGCTACATGAGCCCCGGCCAGGTCCGGTTCGATATTCCCATGAGCAAGCTCATTATCTTCGTGCAGGGAGAAAACGTCTCCGGTGTGAGTCTGAAGGCCGAAGACGGGACCGAGCTCACCCCGGTGAGCACCTATTCACCCCAGTACAGCACCAAAGGGGCCGGGGACGGCTTTTCCGGCCAGGCGGTGCCGGACACCACCCTGCAGGGAATGCTGGTGACCTATGAAAACTGCCAGCCGGGTACGTATTCCCTCACTTATGCAGGCGCTTCCCGGAGCATCGCCGCCTATTACGAGCCGGACGTGGACGTGTCCGCCCTGCTCACAGACGCAAACGGCAACCCGGTGGACGTGACCCTGCCCCAGCAGGAGGCAGGGCAATACAGCCTGCAGTACGGCTTTGTGGACGCCGGGGGCGGGTTTATCACTTCGGAGCTGCTGGGACAGCAAAATTATGAGATCACCTACCGGATCAACGGAGAGGAGCAGACCGTTACCGCCAATGAGGCGGGCTTTATCCCCCTGGATATGTCCGCAGGGGACACCCTGGACGCGGACGTGGCCGTGACGTTTTTGAGCGGCTACCGGGTCAGCAAGACGGGGCAGGATCTGGGCTGGCCGGATCTGGGGATCCAGTTCGGGCCCAAGGGCGCCGGTACCCTGGATATGGACGTGTCCGGCGGCGGGGACAGCTACAAGCTCTCCCGGCTGGAGCAGGAGGGCGTTTACCGGGTCACGCTGACCCACGACGGCACCCCGGTTACGGGGGAGATGCTGGACCAGGCGAGCCTTGACGCACGCGTCAGCGGCGGCAACGCCGTCTGCGCCGTGGAAAAAGACGCGGAGGGCTTTACCCTGCGCCTGCAGTACGCGGGCTCCGCGGCCCAGACCCAGTGCGGCGACTATACCGTGGACCTGCTGGCATATTATACCTCGGAGGACAGCCTGACGGCCCAGTGCGGGCAGACCCTCTCCTTTACGCTGGACGATGAAGTCAGCCGCCTGGAGATGGACCTGGAGGCGCCCCAAAAGCATTTCGTACGATCCAAGCTCGACCGGGCAAAGCCCATGACCGTAACGGTGACCATGGATGGCCAGCCCCTGACGGCAGAGCAGATGGCACAGGCGGAGCTCACTGTGGATAGTGAGGCGGCCTTCCACGTGGAAAAGCTGCCGGAACAGTCGGCCTTCCGGGTGACGCCCGCCCGGGAGCCTGCGCCGGCAAACGGGCGCTACCGGGTGGCCTTTACCGCCACGGCGGCGGACACGGTGGGCAGAACGATTTCCGCCGAGGAGGCGACCCACGTCCGGTTCCAGCCCTTTTCCGACTGGGTTTTGTATCTGATGGTCCTGGGAGGACTTCTGGCGCTGGCGGCGCTGATCGCTCTGTATCTGAACGTCAAACGCCTGCCGAAGCGCATCGGCGTTTCCTTTGCCGACACCCGCTTTACCGTGGGCGGCCGGATCGTGGAGGGAGACCCCAAGTGCCGAAGCCCGAAATCCTGCAAGAAAAAGGCGTCCGTCTCCGTGGAGGCGCCGGAGTACGTGCTCAACCCCATGGCCACGGCGGGGATCGCCATGAATCTGGAGGCGGTGAGCCCCCGGCGGATCAAATCCTCCCGGCGGCGGGCCAGAGTGGTCGGCGTCAGCGTGCTGGGGGACATCGAGCCCACCAGCGTGAACATCGGCGCCAAAATCTTCACCGTGGAAAAGGACACGGGGCGGCTGATCAATCCCGTGTCGCCCACCGCGCCGGCCACGCCTTTTGAGATCGGCAACAACGCCATCATCACCATCAGCGGCAAGGTGCCCAAGCCCACGGGGGGCACGTCAGCGGCGGCCTTCTCTTCCAAGCTGAAATTCCGGTAAGCGCGGCTTACTGCAAACAGAATATACAAAACTTCAATAGATGCGGAGGAAAGTTCAATGGCAAAAGAAAACCTGAAGATCAACGTGGTGGAAGCCCCGACCCTGTTTGTGGGCGTGGGCGGCACCGGCTGCGACGTGGTGAAAAGGGTCGCGGAGAAGTGCAGGCCCGGCGAGGCGGAGAACATCAACTTCGTGTGCCTGGACACAAACGTAAACGACCTGTCCTCGATCAAAAAGAGCGACAAGCACATCTACCACGTGCAGACCTCCAACACCCAGACCGTGGGCAACTATCTGTACTACGATGAGGACGCCCTGAAAAACTGGTTCCCCAAAAACGCCGTCCTCTACGACAAGACCGTCTCCGAGGGCGCAGGCCAGGTCCGGGCCATCTCCCGGCTGGCGCTGAACTCCACCATCAAGACCGGGCGGATCAACGAGCTGTACGACGCCATTGACGACCTGTTCCGCAAGACGGGCAAGGAACTCAAGCAGGCCATGCGCGTGGTCATGGTCTCCACCACCTCCGGCGGCACCGGCTCCGGCATCGTCATGCCCCTTGCCATGTTTATCCGGGATTACGTAAAGAACAAATACCCCAACACCAGCCTGATCGTCCGGTCCCTTCTGATGCTGCCGGAGACGCTGGACAGCGTTATCAAATCCACGGTGGAGAAGGACAGCCAGCGCCGGAACGCCTACGCCACCATCAAGGAGATCAACGCCTTTATGATGAAGGGCTCCGGTTTCTTCGATATCGATGAGGACCTCAAGCGGTACAACAACCTGTACGTGGACTTTGCCCTGCCCGGCACCGACGAGAAAAAGCGCCTGTCCATGCTGCCCTTCGACTTCTGCTTCCTCATGGACGGCCAGGACGCGGAGGACAGCACCCTGGTGAACGTGGAGCAGTACAAGGAGCTGGCTGCCCAGGCCCTGTATGAGCAGAACATCGGCCCCATGCAGAAAAAGGCCTTCTCCGTGGAGGACAATATCATCAAGGAGATGGCAAACCCCGGCATCTACGGCCGCAACCGCTTCGGCGGCATCGGCGCCAGCGTGCTGCGCTATCCCTATGAGGACGTGGCGGACTACATCGCCTACGACTGGGCCATCGACAGCATCGGCGGCGAGGGCGAGGCGGCCAAGTGGTCCAAGTACGACAACGAGTACGCCAGAAAGAAGAAAGAGGCGGAGAAAAAGGGCCTGTCCCGGGAGGATACGCCCACCTTGGCAGAGGTCTACATCAGCAAGATGGACGGGGCGCAGGACACCTTCTCCAAGGACCTGCGGGCCAAATTCCTCAGCGACGCCGACGACCGGGTGGAGGAGTTCTTTACGGAGCTGGCAAACGAGATGCACGAGGCCGTAAAGAACAACAGCGCCATCATGAGCTTTATGAACCAGACCAACAAGCTGGCCGGGGAGATCGACTACAAGGAGCCCGACAACCGGGGCCACGCCGTGGACAACCTCCGGAAGCTGCGCAACTATGAAATGGCAGTCAACGCCAACGCCTCCAAGGCGGCGGTGTCCACTGCGGAGAACATCCTGCTCAACGAGACCAAGACCATCAACGAGAAAAAGCCCTATACCATCGAGGCCCTGCTGAAAAACGCCTACGAGGATATCTGCCACCCCAACGCGGCCCGGTATATGCTCTATAAGGCGAAAAACGAGTTTGAAGAGCGCATCGAGTCCGTCAGCGCCGAGATCCGGGACACCATCAAGCCCGCCCTGCGGGAGTTCTCCTCCCGGGCCAACAACCCCGGCATGTACGACCTGGGCTCCACCAAGGAGACGGAGTACAACCTGGACGGCCTGTGCAAGGCGGAGAAGGCCGCCGGAGAGGATCCCAGCCTCTTTGAGAAGATCGGCGGCTACGAGAAGATCTACGAAAAGCTCAACGAGTGCTTCGTGGGCTACCACAACAAGATCACGGAGCTGATGAACAAGACGGCGGAGCTGGAGGCCTACACCATCGGCTTTGACTATGTCAAGGACCTGTGCGAGACCTACGAGCGCTTCTACAAGACCTTTGGGGAAAAGGTCTCCACCCTGACCCGCCGCAAGGAGGAGATGGTGGACGATCTGGCCTTCCGGAAGGGCAACTCCGTGTACAACGTCTGCGCCTCCAAGGCCCTCATCGAGGAACTCAGCCGCTCCACCATGAACATCAGCAGCGAGGGGGATATGCTGGACAAGGAGCTCAACGGCCAGATCTTCGACGCGGTAAAGGCCAACGTCCGCTTTGAGCGGGAGATCCGCTTTGCCGACATCGTGGAAGAGGACCGGCGCGTGGACATTTTTGACGATATCCTGCTGGGTTACTATAAAAACAGCGTCCGCCAGAACTGCGCCAACATCGACATGAACATCATCGAGGCCATCGCCATGGAAAACCGCCTCAAGGGCCGGCTGAAGGCCAGACAGGAGCAGAAGGACGGGGAGAGCAAGATCTTCGACAAGGTCACCCAGGAGGACAACGAGCGCTACATCAAAGAGATGATCGCCATGGGTCACCGGCTGGCGGCGCCCAGCATCCAGCGCATCACCAACGAGGAGCCCAGAGAGATCAGCCTGTGCGCCTACAACAGCGATCTGCTCAATATGCGCTCTTTCCGGGTCAAGGAGGTCATCGACGGCAACAGCGAGGCGGTGGACACCATCTCCCGGTACGAGCTGCACTTCTTCAACGCCCTGTATAACCTGACGCCGGATAAGCTCAACAAGTTTGCCTGCCCCCTCAAGACGGAGACGGGTATGAAAAACGCGGGCCTGTACCACAACGCCTATATGACCTACGCCAAGCGCATCGGCCCGGATTCCACCAAAAACATCGCCACCTCCACCCACATCGACAAGCGGTGGGATTCTCTGGCGGTCATGCCGGAGATCGACTTCGACTTCCAGGACAAGCGCATGATGAAGATCCACAAGGCCATGATCTACGCCCTGGTCTACGAGGCCATCCGGTATCAGAATCTGTCTGTTGCCGCCAACGGCAAGATGGTCTACAAGTACGAAAACTCCGAGGAGCGCTATGAGGAGATGGTGGTCTCCAACGGCACCCTCTGCGACGAGTTTTACGAGATCCTCGACGCCCTGTATATCAGCTCCACCATGGTGGAGGATATCGAGGTCATCAAGGCCAAGAAGAGCGCCCGGGATTCCCTGCGCAACTCCAGCTATGCTGAGTGCGCCTTTGCCAGGGCGCTGGAGGGCTTTGCCATCGACGAGGTCCACGAGGGTCCCACCAGCATCTTTGAGATTCCCCTGCAGTACTACAACTCCCTGCCCAACAGCAAGCGCTACGTGGGGGAGATCACCGACCTGATCGAGGCTGCCATCGACGTGCTCCGGGAGGAGATCGAAAAGACGGAGAGCGAGGACGACGCCAAGTTTATCCTCTGCGACGAGCTCAAGGAGCAGTTCGTGCTGCTCACGGAGAACTACAAGAACTTTGAGCTGATGCGCAACAATCTGGCCATCTCGGAAAATCCCGTCATCGACATCGTCTACCGGAAGGTCAAAAACGTGCTGACCTCCACGCCGGAGCCCGACGATTTCGAGGACGTGCTCACAGAGCTGAAGAACCTGATCCGGTAATCCCATCTTTTGATCCGGGGGCCGGGCCGGCGTCTGGCCGCCCGCCCCGGACACTTCAGAGAAACGGAGGTGAACAGGTTGTTCACTGTTGTGATATCGGAACGGGAACACATTGAGAACATCGAGACTTACAAGACCTTTCTGCGGCCCTTTCTGGGCAGCGGCAAGGTTGCCTTCTGCGCCTGGAACCTGCAGGGACAGAGCCTTGACGAGGCGGTGCCGGATCTGACGGCAACGGTGTCCCGGCATGAGCGCTGGCGCGCCATCGTGGTGTGCCCGGAGGAGCGGCTGGAGAGCAAGAATCCCTTTGACGTGGTCTCCTGGACCCCGCCGGCTGACCCGGACCCGGACCGGCCGCTGGCCGCCCGGCTGCGGCAGGCGGATCTGGAAGCCTATGCCCAGGCCAGCACCAAGCCTCTGGCCAGGCTCATGGCGCATCTGTGCCGATTCCCCCTGATCGACCGGCGGTCGCCGGCAGATCAGGCTGACCCGGATTTTGCGGCCTATCAGGCCCGGATCGACCGGAAGTACCAGCTGTACTGCCAGATGCGGGGAGAGGAGAAGCCGGAGATCGAGCTGCCGGAGGAGATCCTTTGCGTGACCAAACGCACCCTTCAGGACGAGAAGTATGACATCGACACCTCCTGGGTGCCTCATATCGACAACCAGTATTCCCGGTTTTACGACCGGAACCTGTATTTTGACAAGATGCGCTACGTGCTCTTCGACATTCTGCCCCGGAGCCACCGGAACTACACCTACGACTACATGCGCTTCTTGTATGCCCTGCTCATTCTGGCCAATTACGACGCGCCCCGGGGAGCGCTGCGCCCCAACCGGGTGTATAACCTGGAGTGCCGGAACGACGAGCAGGCCCTGTGCCGCCTGGTGATGTCCTATGACGAAAAGCTCAAGGCCACGGACGCGGTGATCGAAAAGGAGATCCGCCAGCTCCTGGCCGAGGAGAAAAAGCGTCTGACAGACGACGAGGCGGAGACGATCTTCTGTACGGAGATCACCATCCCCGTGGCCGTGGAGGACACCTTTGACCGGCAGACGCTCTTTGCCGACCGCAGCGGCTACGGCCTTGCCCGGGACTGCCCGGCTGACGAGGCCTCCGCCTGGTCCACCGGTTACCGGAGCATCGTAAAGGCCCTGCACAAATTCCTCAAGCAGCCCCGCCGGGCTGTGAAGAAGGCGGGGGAGGAGATGCGCCGGATCAGCGTGGTGGACACGGATAAGGTCAAGCGCCTCAACAGCTTTCAGAAAGAGGATATCCGGGAGTACATCGCAAACGCGGAGACGGAGATGGCCGCCATGCAGACCACGGATCTGTACGATACCGGGGCTTTTGAAGCGGAGATGGCGTCCGCCTCCGATGACGTGGAGAAAAAGATCGGGACCCGCATGAACAAAAAGCCCACGGTGATCCTGGGCGCGGTGAGCATCGCCTTGTTTCTGCTGGGCTTTCTGCCCCTGCTGCTGCGAAACGGCGCCTCCGATGACGCCGCCAGCGTGTCGGTGCTGATGACGGTCCTGGCCGTGGCGGTATTTGCCGCGGCGGGCTTCGTCTGCCTGCTGTTTCTCCGGTACGCCCTGATCCGGCGCATCAGCGCCTTCAACGGCGTGATGCGGGGGATCTGCAACCGGGTGTTCGGCGGCATGGAGCAGATGGGCCGCTATTTAAGCTGCGTGTGCAGCGTGATGCGGGGCTTTTCCGCCCTGAATTATGACGAAGAAAATGAGGACGAGCAGACCCTGCAGATCCGTATCCGCAACAAGCACCGGCGGGACATTGCCAAAGCCCGGGCGGAGCTGGAGGACGTGTACGGCGGCTATCTGGACGGGGAGGCCGTGCCGGAGAGCGTGCTCTCCGAGCCCTTTGCCTATAATTTCAGCCGCTGCACGGAGTTTGCCTATCCCATGCCCTTTACAAGAGGGGGCGAGCGCACCATCGAATTTATGCAGCCGGGCTATGAGATCGCCGTGCCTGTGGATTTCGTCAAGGCTGTGACCGTGACAATGGAGGAGCTGTATGAATAATACCGTTGTGAATCTGATCCTCACGCTGGCTCGCTTTCTCCCGTTTCTTGCCTTTGTGCTGCTCAACGCCAAAGCCAACCTGAAAAAGCCCTTCCGGAGCCGCCAGTTCCCCATGCCGGTGCTGGCTCTGGTCTACTGTGTGCTGATGCTGATCTTCGCCCGGCAGCTTCACGGATATCTGCTCCGGCTGCTCCAGGCGCTTCCCGGCCTTCTGGACAGACTGTCCCGGCTGGCAGCCGGGGTGTCCTTCCTGGCGGGGCTGCAGCCCTTCCTGGCGAACCTGTCGGACCGGCTGCTCCAGTGGGTGCAGAACATGAACATCCCCTACGTGATGCTCTTTGTGTTCAGCGCCGCCATGATGCTGGTCCATATCCTGCTCAAGCGGATCCTCGTGGGGATCTTCAAGGGGCTGTTCCGCAGCAGCGCCGTCCACGACGCCCTGGTACAGTTTTTCTATGAGCAGGACGAGGACACGGGCCTGTGGTATGTCAAGCCGGGCATGGGTCAGGCGCGGACGTATCTGAAGACCTTTTACGTCGGCGCCGCCGTCATCGCCGTGGCCGCCGCCATCGCCGCGGCGGAGCTGTACCGGACGGGCACGCTGACCGAGCCCTTTTACCCGGCCTTTGCCATCATCGTGATCGGAGAGCTGTACTTCTTCCTGGCCGGTCAGACGAAGCAGGAGGCCGAGGAGCAGATCGAGGGCGAGGGGGAGCAGACGAAAAGCATCTACAACTACGCCCTGCTGCGCAAGGAGCTCCGGGCGCTCTTCGGTGACAAGCTCACCGCGGAGGACACCTCCGTGAACATGGGCCTTGCCAACGCCATATCCAACCACGACCTGCTGGACCGGATCGAATCGTCAGAGGAGCCGGCAGAGGAGGCCTACGCCATCTTCATGCGCCGCCAGCTGGAAGCGGGGCTGGCTTTGGACCAGAACTATCTCATAAGCGGCCTGGAGCTGCTCCGGGGACGGAGTATTCTCTTTAACAACCCCTTCTACTACGATCTGGTCCCCTATGCCTTTTACCCCATGAACCGGACCCTGCTGCGCCACAAAAAGGTGCTGGTGATTCTGGGCCGTCACGGGGCGGAGGCGGATATTGCCCGCTGGTGCCGGACCGGCCTGCACGCCGTCACGAATCTGGAGGAGCTGTGGCACGTGGACGTGCTCACCGATCAGCCGAAAGAGACGGACGTGGGCATCATCACCCGCTCCAGCGTACACGACTACGACCTGCATCAGGCCAACGCGGCGTTTTTCTCCCAGGTGGAGTTCGTGGTGCTTCTGGAGCCGTCCCGGCTCGTCACCACGGCCCAGGTGGGGGTAAACGCCATTGTCCGGCTCTGCGGAGGCGGCAGCGGCAAGATCACCTACTGCGCCGTGGACAAAAACTGCGACGGCATGGTGGACGCCCTGTCCCACATTCTCATGACCAGTCTGACGGAGGTCTCCGCCACGGAAAAACACCTGGGCGTGTGCTCCCATATGTGCTGGAAGCCGGACCGGGAGCTGCTGCAGCACCGGATGCTGCCCAACATCTCCCGGTATCTGGGCATGGGTACGGAGCTGAGCTTCGTGGCCCTGAAAAACCAGGTGTCCCGGGCCAGGTGGTACGGCGGCGACGCTTTCCCCGTGGAGGATATGCGCTGGATCGCCGGACAGTATTACCATGACCTGCTCTCCTACGCCAACCTGCCCACCACCCAGGAGACCATGGACAGGAGCTTTGTCGTCTCCCACAACCTGTATGACGGGGGCAAGGAGGATAACTGCTACCTCACGGTGGAGGACGAGGCCTGCAACATGTTTGAGATGAAGCGGTGCTTCTCCACCCGGGCCAGAAACCAGAGCTTTATCAACGTCATCTCCCCGGAGTATCTGCTCCACGACTATATGTCCGCCAACAGCAGCATCTTCAACGCGGACGCCAAAGCGATCCCCTATATCGTGGCCGACTACGCCCGGACCCGCCGGAACGTGGTGCTGCGGCTTTGCCTGCGCATGAGTATGGGGCAGGTCTCCCTGGACCAGGTGCGTCACGAGCTGATGCTCATTGACGTGGACACCCGGGATGCCCTGGAGAGCCTGTGGCACGAGATCTGCTGCTTCGGCTGCCCCGCGGGGGACGGACCGGAAACCGATGAGCGGGGCCGGGAGATCCTGACGCTGGGAGAAAAACCCTATCACGCTGACGTGCTCAAGCTCCGGCGGCAGTATTCCGACAAGAGCGGCAAAATGGAGGACATGGTCTATATTGAGGACCATCGCTTCTCCCGGGCGCTGCTGGGAGATCTGCAGAACGCGGGCTATATCGCCGAGCAGGAGGACGGCCAGCGGCTGTATCTGGGCAGCGAGCTCAGCGGTCAGATCTATCAGAAATACCTGCCCGGCCAGTTCTTCACCTTCAGCGGAAAGTATTACGAGATGCTCTCCGTCACCGCCGACGGGCAGGTGCTTGTGCGCCGGGCAGCAGACCACATTACGGGCCGCCCCGTGTACCGTCAGGTGCGGGAGTATGGCATCGCAAACGCCGTGGATTCCACGGCGGTGGGCGCCTGCAGGGACGCCGGCGACATCCGGATGACCCGGCAGTACGCCGATATCCGGGTCAGGACCCCGGCCTACTGGCAGATGGCCCAGCGGGGCGATTTCGCCGGTGGCCGCCGGGTGACCATCAGCGGCGTGCCGGAGCGGGAATACCGGAACAAGCAGCTGCTGCGGGTCGACTTTACCCGGCCTGACGGGGGGCTCACCCCGGAGATCCGCATGACACTGACCCTTCTGATGAATGAGGTGTTCGTGACGCTCTTCGGCGACAACGCCGCCTACATCACCGCCGTGACGCCGGGGACCATGGAGCAGCCGATTACCTGCAGCATCCGCAGCGAGGGGGCCTATACCCCGGATCCCGACGCCATTTACATCATTGAGGACAGCCAGCTGGATCTGGGCCTTCTGGTGGCGGTGGAGCGGAATCTGGACCGGATCTTCACCATCATCCGGGACTATCTGGACTGGCACTTTGAGGAGCTGGACAGAAGCCTCAACCCGCCGCCTGCCCCGGTTACGCCGGACTATACCCAGACGGAGGAGCCGGAGGAGGGAGAGACAAAGAAGAAAGGCTTTTTCGGCCGCCTGATCCAGCGGATCCGGGACTTCTTCCGCAAGCTCTTCCGACGGAAAAAGAAGGATCCCGGCGACGAGCCGGCGGACGAGACCGGCGTACCGGCAGAAGAGCCACAGGACGGGGAAACCGCGCCCCAGACCGGCGGACAGGAGCCGGAGACGAGAGAAAACGCCCTGTTTTCCGTGAGGGCGGACACCGCCGGGCCGGAACCGGAGGCCGACATCGAGTTTGAGGGCGACGGGGCCGTCAGGGTCACGGAGGGGGATCACCCCGTGCCAAACGAGCCTGCGCCCTACCATGAGCGGTACTACCTGCTCTACCACGGCACCCAGGTGCCGTCTCAGCTGGACCTGCAGGGAACGCTGGACTTTCTCACGGGTCTGGGCTACGCCGGCGGCGAGCTGGAGCAGGCCCGCCGGGGCAAGGACGTGGCCGAGCAGATCGAGCGGACGTATAACCCGAAAAAGCGGGGCGCCCACTTCTGCGACTTCTGCGGTGTGGAGATCGTCGGCGCGGAGAGCGAGGTCCTCAAGGACGGGCGGGAGCGGTGTATGAACTGCGGCCGCACCGCCATCCGGACGGAGGAGGAATTCCGCAGCCTGTACCAGAGCGTGCTCCGGGGCATGGCGTCCTTCTACGGCGTCCGGATCACGGCCCCCATCCAGGTGAAAATGGTCAACGCCAAGAGACTTCACAGGCGCCTGGGCAAGACCTTCGTACCCACGGGCAATCCGGACGGACGGGTCCTGGGGGTTGCCATCCGGGACAAGGACGGCTACTCCATCCTGGTGGAAAACGGCGCCCCGCGCATGGCGGCCGTCACCACCATGGCCCACGAGATGACCCATATCTGGCAGTACCTCAACTGGGACGCCGGACAGATCCGGGATCTCTACGGCAAGGACCGGGAGCTGGAGATCTACGAGGGCATGGCCAAGTGGAGCGAGATCCAGTACGCCTATCTCATGGGAGAACCGGCCATCGCCAAGCGGGAGGAGATCCTCACCCGCCTGCGTGACGACGAGTACGGCAGGGGCTTTCTCATGTACGTGGACCGGTATCCTCTCTCCGAGGGGACCCGGCTGGAAGGGGACACCCCCTTTGACGACAAGACCCGGCCCCTGTGACGCCGGGATTTCCGAAAAATGGTTGACAGGCCAAGCCTGTCCGCTGTATAATAATCCACACGGAGCAAGGGGCACAGTAATGTGTAGTTACTGTGCCCGCTTGTTTTTTCCGACGTGTGAAAGGAGCCGATCAATATGAGCAGTCTTATCATTCCCAAGGACTACAGCCCCATTTTGTATCCCATGGAGACACAGAGGGCCATCAAAAAGATCAAGGATTATTTTCAGGAGGAGCTGGCCTATGGGCTGAAGCTGCGCCGGATCTCCGCCCCGCTGTTCGTTCTGCCGGAGTCCGGCCTGAACGACAACCTCAACGGCGTGGAGCGCCGGGTCTCCTTTACCATAAAAGACATGAACGAGCAGAACGCCGAGATCGTACAGTCTCTGGCCAAGTGGAAGCGTTACGCCCTTGGCAAGTATAAGATCGAGCCGGGCCGGGGCATCTATACGGATATGAACGCCATCCGCCGGGACGAGGAGCTGGACAACCTGCACTCCATCTACGTGGACCAGTGGGACTGGGAAAAGGCCATCACCCGTCAGCAGCGGACCACCGCGTATCTGCACCAGACGGTGACCACCGTGTACAATGCCGTGAAGAATCTGGGGGATTTTGTCAACCGCCACTACAGCGACGTGCGCAACGACATCCCCAACGAGATCTTCTTTATCACCTCCCAGGAGCTGGAGGACCGCTGGCCAGACAAGACGCCCAAGCAGCGGGAGGATCTGATCTGCCGGGAATACGGCGCCGTGTTCGTGGAAAAGATCGGCGGCCCCCTGGCCTCCGGAAAGCCCCACGACGGCCGCTCCCCGGACTACGACGACTGGAACCTCAACGGCGATATCCTGCTGTGGAACGACGTGCTGAACATGGCCTTTGAGATCTCCTCCATGGGCATCCGGGTGGACGCGGAGGCCATGGACCGGCAGCTCCGGGCCGCCGGGGCGGAGGACAGACGGAACCTGCCCTTCCACCAGGCCGTGCTCCACGACGAGCTGCCCCTGTCCGTAGGCGGCGGCATCGGCCAGAGCCGCCTGTGTATGTTCTTCCTGAAAAAGGCCCACATCGGCGAGGTCCAGGCCAGCATCTGGCCCCAGGACATGATCGACGCCTGCAGGACCGGCGGCATTGAGCTGCTGTAAGAAGAAAAACAATCAGCCCGCTGTGACGGTTCGCCGGTTCCGTTGCGGCGGGCGCGTTTTCCCCGGCGGGGAGAAAGGAGACCATGCGGCTTTTATTTACCATCGACACGAAGGATTATGATCCCAAGGGCGTTGCCTTTGTTCGGCCCAGCGCTCGATGCGTGACCATCCGGGACGGCACGGTGGCCATGGTCTACAGCAAGAAGTATGATTATTACAAATTCCCCGGCGGAGGATTGGAGAACGGAGAAACGGAGCCGGAGGCCATGATCCGGGAGGCCCGGGAAGAGGCCGGACTGGTGGTGATCCCCGAAGCTGTCAGGCCCTACGGAACTGTGCGCCGGATTCAGAAAAGCGATCATCCCGGCAACGATTATTTCGTACAGGACAACTACTATTACCTCTGTCAGACACAGGAGCGGGTAATCTCCCAGAACCTGGACGATTATGAGCGGCAGGAAGGCTTTACGCTGACCTATGTGGCGCCGGAAACAGCCATTGCGGTGAACAGGAGGCATGACCACGGCCCCAAGGACCGGCAAATGCTGGAGCGGGAGGCAAAAGTGCTGGA
>ONVR01000215.1 GCA_900321335.1 uncultured Eubacteriales bacterium
ATTCGAGTGTGCCGACGAGGCCGTTCCCAAATGCCCTGACTGCGGGGCGGACGCGGATATCTGCTTCCGGGGAGAGGACTGGGAGGCAAACGCCCAACGGTACGTGGATTTTATCAACGGCTCCCAGGGAAAGAATTTTCTTCTTGTGGAGTTGGGAGTGGGCTTCAACACTCCCGGCGTGATCCGCTGGCCCTTTGAGCGGATCACCTACGGCTTTGAAAACGCCTATCTCGTACGGATCAACACGGGCTACCGGGAGTATCCCGACCGGACGGGTCACCCGGAACTGCCCAGGGAACTGGCGGGGAAGGCGGAGTCCATCGACTACGACGCCTGCGCCGTGGTGCGTCTGCTGCATGAAATATTGTAAGTGGCAGTAAACAAAGCGATTGCAAGCGGCCGAAAAGCGTGATATGTTAAAACTGACTGAAATCGTATAACAAGCGGGCTTCCGCAATCTGAATATGAGGAGAGATCGGCATGGAAGAAAACAGGAAATCGGTGTTCCCGCCCATGGAGATCCCGGAGAACGAACCGGGCCCCATGGACTACATCGAAAACGAGGTCAACCACACCCAGCAGCAGCGGGGCGCCTATGACGACTGCAAGTGGGCCGCGCCACCGGAGAAGATCCCGGAGGATCAGATCGTCGAGACGGTTGACACCCAGGTGCTCATCGTGGGCGGCGGTATCGCCGGTCTGGGAGCCGGTGCCCGGTGTACGGATCTGGGCCTGCGGTGCATCGTCCTGGAAAAGTACCACGGGATCGTGGCCCGGGGCGCCCACATTGCCTGCACCGATTCCCCGGTCATGCGCAGGTATGGGGTCAAGATCGACAAGAAGCAGTTTGCCCGTGACTGGATGCGCATCTGCGGCAGCCGGGTCAATGAGGACCTGCTGTGGCTGTATCTGAACAACTGCTCCGACGCGGTCCAGTGGCTGACGGATCTGGGCGGGGACGCGGTGGAACTGCGGCTTTTCGGCGGCCGGTATAAGGGCCCGGATTTCACCGAGTACGACGGCACCCACTATCTGATCCAGAAGCCGGAGAGCAAGCGGTACAAAAACCGTGCCGGCGCGCAGCTCATGTGCGAGATCCTGCAGGATCGCTGCCTGGAGGGGGAGGGCAACCGGATCCTCCGCAAGACGAAGGCGCAGTATCTGGAAAAGGATTCCTCCGGCCGTGTGGTCTCCGCCGTGGCCCTGTGCGAGGACGGCAGCTATCGCCGCTTCCGGGGCAGTAAAGGCGTGATCCTGGCAACCGGCGATATCGGCTCCAACCCCGATATGGTCAAGACCTTCTGCCCCCTGGGTCTGGTGCCCCGGCGAAACGGATACGCGCCCCAGGTGCCAAACCCCGATGCGCCCGGCACCAAAATGGGTCTGAACACCGGCGACGGCCACAGGATGGCCTACTGGATGGGCGGCCAGTTCGAGACGCCCTCCTGGGCGCTGTCTCTGCACCTGCTGGCCTACTCGATCTACGTGTTCTGGTTCCTGTTCGTCAACCGGGACGGCAAGCGCTTTATGAACGAGGACACCTGGGTCCAGGCCAAGGCCATCCGCTGTGCCATGCAGCCCCGCGGCGAGTTTGCCTACACGGTGTTTGACAGCAAGTGGTTCAAGGAGCTAGGGGCGCACATCGAGACCACGGGCGGCCAGTTCACAGAGCCGCTGATGATGGATTACGGCGACAAGTGGTCCGAGGATAACGGCATCGACAAACAGATCGAGCGTTACGTGAAATTCGGCACCTGCTTCAAAGCAGACACCATCGAGGAGCTTGCAGAGAAGATGGAGGTGCCCGTGGAAAATCTCAAGGCCACGGTGGCCCGGTACAACGAACTGTATGCCCTGGGAGAGGATCTGGATTACGGCAAGCGCAGCGAGCTGCTCACCAGCATCACCCAGCCGCCCTTCTACGCCCTTAAGTGGGGACCTGCTCTGCTCAACGTCCACGGCGGCATGCTCATCGACACGAACATGCACGTGCTGGACCGGGACAGCAAACCGATTCCCGGCCTGTACGCCATCGGCAACGTGGCCGGCGGCCTGTACGGCGTGGATTATCCGCTGCTGTGGAACGGCAACAGCCACTCCCGGGCCATCACCTGGGCTCGCCAGGCGGTGCAGGACATCAAAAACACCCAGGGATAAATTGAACGGTGAAAGGGGTCTGCCGCTGAGCGTTTTGCGTCACGCCCGGAGAAGAAACCGCTGTGAGAACAGAGATGAAATATCTGTTGCAATTGTTCCGTTCTGTGTGCTATAATGACCACATCTGTGAATGTGCAGTCTGCACAGCTTAACCAAACCAAAGTGAAAGGAAGAAACAACCATGGCATCTAAATACGAGCACGTATTTTCGCCCATCACCATCCGCGGCATTGATTTCAAAAACCGTATCACCCTGGCGCCGCCCTCTCCCAACCTGGCAAGCGCCGACGGCCTTGTGACCAAGGACTTTGTGGAGTGGTTCCGGATGTTCGCCCGGGGCGGCGTCTGCACCCTGTACGTGGGCAACTGCTCC
>ONVR01000052.1 GCA_900321335.1 uncultured Eubacteriales bacterium
AAATAGGGCCGGATGGCGATGACCTCGTCGCCTGGGTTGAGCAGGGTCTTGAAGATGCAGTTCATGCCTCCCGCGGCGCCTACCGTCATGACGATATTGGCGGCGGTGAAGGCCGTGCCGAACCGGCGGTTGAGGGAATTGGCCACAGCGGTGCGGGTGCTTTCAAAGCCGCTGTTGCTCATATAGCCGTGGACCGTGACCGGGTCCATGTTTTCCATAATGTCGATGACGGCCTTTTTAAAGGACGCCGGCGCCGGGAAATTGGGATTTCCCAGGCTGAAATCAAACACGTTTTCCCGCCCGTATTGCGCCGCAAGGCGGTTGCCCTCTTCAAACATGGCGCGGATCGCGCTGTTGCCCTGGGTCAGCTTCTTCATTCTCTCCGAGATCATTTTTACCCCTCCGTGTACGTTAAGGATTCTGAACAAATATTTTATCACAGAATTCCCGTTTTGCAAATAGTTATCTGCCAAACCCGCCGGGATTCGGTCTGATTTTTGTTTTCTCCAGCCCGGGCCGTATATTTCCCGCCGGATCGCAGACACTATTTTGGAAATACACAGGGGAAGTGATCACATGGGTGAAAAACAGCGGGGCGGCCGCAGCGTGGTCTTTCATCGGCCGCCCGTCATCACCGGCCACGCCTGCGTTGCCGGAAAAAAGGAGGGCGAGGGCCCTCTCCGGGACACCTTTGACCGCATAAACGAAGACTCCTACTGGGGCGAAAAAACCTGGGAGAAGGCGGAGAGCGCCATGGTAAAGGACGCCCTTCATCTGGCCATGGACAAGGCCGGGGTCCGCCCGGAGGCGGTCTCCTGCGTGGTGGCGGGGGACCTTCTCAACCAGTGCATCGGCTCCACCTTCGGCGTCCGGGAGATGGCGATCCCCTTCTTCGGCGTCTACGGCGCCTGCTCCACCATCTGCGAGAGCCTGCTGGTGGCCTCCATGATCCTCGACGGCGGCTTTGCCGACTGTGTGGCCGCGGCCACCTCCTCCCACTTCTGCAGCGCCGAGCGGCAGTTCCGCTATCCGCTGGAATACGGCGGCCAGCGCACCCCCACCGCCCAGTGGACGGTGACTGCCGCAGGTGCTCTGGTGCTCAGCGCCCAGGGGACCGGCCCCCGGATCACCGCTGCCACCTTCGGCAGGATCTGCGATCTGGGGATCAAGGACGCCAACAATATGGGCGCCGCCATGGCCCCCGCCGCCTACGATACCCTCACGGCCCACCTGCGGGACCTGGGGAAAACACCCGACGACTACGACCTGATCGTCACAGGGGATCTGGGCTATGTGGGCAGTCAGATCCTCCTGGAGCTGTTTGCCCGGGACGGGGTGGATCTCTCCTCCCGCCACCGGGACTGCGGCCTTCTGATGTTCGACCGGGCACGGCAGGACGTGCACGCCGGGGCCTCCGGCTGCGGCTGCGCCGCCTCCGTGCTGTGCGGCCACCTGCTCCGGGGCATGGCCGCCGGGCGCTGGAGACGCATCCTGCTGGCCGCCACGGGGGCGCTGCTGTCCACCACCTCCACCCAGCAGGGCCAGTCCATTCCCGGGATCTGCTACGCCGTTGCCATCGACAGCGGCCGGGACGGGGAGGTGTGAAGGATGCTGCTGACCTATCTGAAAACCTTTCTCGTGGGCGGCTGTCTGTGCCTGATCGGGCAGGTCCTCATTGACAAGACGAAACTCACGCCCGCCCGGATTCTGACCGCCTACGTGGTATCCGGCGTATTCCTCGGCGGTGTCGGCGTCTACCAGCCCTTTGCCGACTGGGCCGGGGCCGGAGCCACCATCCCCCTGACCGGCTTTGGCAACGCTCTGGCCCAGGGGGTCAGAAAGGCCGTCGCGGAAAAAGGCGCTGTCGGGATATTTACCGGCGGGCTGACCGCCGCCGCCGGCGGTATCTGCGCCGCTGTCTTCTTCGGTCTCCTGTTTGCCCTCATCTTCCGGGCAAGGGAAAAATAACAAACGGCTCCAGACAGGTTCTCTGAACTGCACCCCGTCAAGAAAACGGTGAAATAGAGTAACGAATTTCAGGACTTCCAGCAGCTCGCAAGGGTTGCTGGAAGGTTTTTATGCCGCCATGGCAAGCTGGAACTTTTCCATCATCACTCATTTTTGATTGATCAATGCGCGGTATTCCGGTTTTCCCTGAGAACAACGATACCTGATTAGACCACCAACTTTTCTTATTGCCAGTTTCTCTTCAAAACTTCACTCTTCAAGAACAGCGTGCTCTTCCCTGAAGTCTTGATGGGATGCAGTTTGTCTGTTTTCACGAGTTCATTGATATACTGTCGCGAGCAGTTCAGGATTTCCGCTGCTTCTGCTGCGTTGATGATCCGCTCGGAGACAAACGCACGAAAATCGTCCATTGTCATAGGGATGCGTTTCCCCATCCTGTAGAGTTCCGAATCCGAAATGGCGAGATTCTCATCCCATTGGATGCCATAGCCGCCGGTTTGGATATGGACACAGGCGAAAAAGTCCGGCCGCTTCAGGAGGACGAAAAACAACTTCCTTTTTTCAAAATAATCCCGCATCTCGCATCTTCGGATCATTCCATCCCGGAAGAAAACCAGGAGCGTGTAGTTCTCAAGAGGAACTACATCTTCGATCTTCCTGCTGAAACGACGGGAAACTATATCCGGCAGAGCCTTCTCCTCGATTGGCACAAGATAGTAGTCGTCCTGCTCACAGCGGCCGGAAGAAAGCATCAAAAGCGCGAATTCATCGTAGGTCTTCAGCCCGTTATCCCGGAGGATCTGCGCAATATTCTGTCGGTCGGACGGTACGATCCTCTGCTTTACCCATATTCTGCTCCAATAGGAGTTGATGGTATGCTCGCCCTTCTGCGCAAAGGAGGCAAGGAGCAGCGGCGTCTCCCAGGGATCCGCGTTCTCCGGCAGTTCAATATAAAACCGCTTATCGACCTCGTAATAAAGGAGATAGGCAAGGTCTTTTTGTGTGTTATCCGTTGCGTCTCGAATGGCAAAAATCTTCATAATAGCACCAGCGTTTCCAGATCATATCCCATATCTTATCCTGCAGGCTCTGCGAAATGACACCGTCCAGGCCTTCCAGCATAACCGATCCGTCGCTTTCTTTCAGCGGATTGAGTTTCGGCATCTGATCAGCTGGGATCAGTTTCAGGTTTTCCTGCGCGGAACGGGATCCCACATAGCATTGGATCGGCAGGTCGGCCATCACATCAAACTTCTCGACAGCAGCATCTGTTTCACATTTGCACAGCAGCGACACGCCGTGGTCAAAGAGCGGCGCGAGACGAAGCGATTTCATTTTCTTATTTCTCAGGACCTCAATGTTTGCACCATGACGGTCTCGATTCAGGATCAGGAAATCCACAACCAGCATTTGCCAGATGTATTCGCCCCATCCCATGCGTACGCAGAAATCCAGGGCAGACTCACATTCCAGTCGTTCACTTTCATAGCAAACATCAATCGCCTGTTTATCCTCTCCCCTCTCCCGGAAGTTCTCCGAGGCGCAGATATAGGTATCCAGGTTTTTCCCATCGACAAGAATATCCGCATGAATCAACTGATAATGAAGATGCTCGATCCCCAGAATTGTCAGCAGCCGATCAACGATCAGCTCATTCACGCTTTCATGACCTACCACACCGCGGGCATTGTCATAGTTGGAAAGCTTGTAGTATATCTTTGTCCCGCTCAGTTCCGAAGTTGATTTCAGAAACGATCCCGCAGTTCCGGAGGAATGACGGATTTTGCTCCAGTTCAGATAGGTCAAATCTTGTTTTTCCTGAATGATTTCTGTTCGCACATGATTCACCTCTTTTGGTAGTATTATACACATTCCACTTGACGTATGTCAAGTAGAATGTGTTCTCGGAGAAAAGATATATAAAAGTT
>ONVR01000051.1 GCA_900321335.1 uncultured Eubacteriales bacterium
CTACACCGGCCACATCGGCGACGGCAAGATCTTCGTCTACGATGTGGAGAACGTGGTCAAGGTCCGCACCGGCGAGGAGGGCTTTGAGGCCCTGCAGGACGTGGAGTAAGCGTCATGTGTTCGATCATCGGTTATTGCGGGCCTGTGCCCGATATGGAAAGATTCACCCGGGGCTTTGCCCAGACAAAGTCCCGGGGCCCCGACGACACCCGCCTGGCCCCCGCCGGGCCGGGTCTTCTGGGCTTTCACCGGCTGGCCATCATGGGACTGACGCCCGCCGGGATGCAGCCCTTTTCTCTTGAAGGCAGTCTGGCCGTCTGCAACGGGGAACTCTACGGCTTCCGGCCCCTGCGGGAGCAGCTGCGGCAGAAAGGCTACACCTTCGCCTCCGACAGCGACTGTGAGATCCTGCTGCCCCTGTACCGGGAGTACGGGACGGATATGTTCGCCATGCTCGATGCGGAGTTTGCCTGCGTCCTCTACGATGCACAGGCTCAGACATTCGTCGCCGCCCGGGATCCCATCGGCATCCGGCCCCTGTATTACGGCTACGACCCGGCCGGGACCATCGTCTTTGCCAGCGAGGCCAAAAACCTCGTGGGCCTTGTGGGCAAGATCCGCCCGTTTCCTCCGGGACACTATTACCAGGACGGTGCCTTCATCCCCTACTGCGATATCGCCGCCGTGCCGGAGATCTGTCACGACGATCTGGAGACCGCCTGCGGCGCCATCCGGGACAAGCTGATCGCCGGGGTCAGAAAACGCCTCGACGCCGACGCGAAGGTGGGTTTTCTGCTCTCCGGCGGGCTGGATTCCTCTCTGGTGTGCGCCATTGCCGCACGGGAGAGCGACAGACCCATCCGCACCTTTGCCATCGGCATGGAGGGTGACGCCATCGACCTGAAATACGCCCGGCAGGCAGCGGACTATATCGGCTCCGATCACACGGAGGTGTATATGACCCGCCGGGAGGTGCTCGAGGCACTGGAAGAGGTGATCCACCTGCTGGGCACCTTCGATATAACCACCATCCGGGCGAGCATGGGGATGTATCTTGTGTGCAAAGCGATCCACCGGCAGACGGATATCCGGGTGCTCCTCACCGGGGAGATCTCCGACGAGCTGTTCGGGTATAAGTACACCGACTTTGCCCCGTCTCCGGAGGCGTTCCAGCAGGAGGCGGAAAAGCGCGTCCGGGAGCTGCACATGTACGACGTGCTGCGGGCAGACCGGTGCATCTCCGTCAACTCTCTGGAGGCGAGAGTTCCCTTCGGGGATCTGGACCTCGTGCGGTATGTGATGTGCCTGGACCCGGCGATGAAGATCAACCGCTACGGCAAGGGCAAGTACCTGCTGCGCCACGCCTTTGAGGGGCTGGGGTATCTGCCCGGGGAGATCCTCTGGCGGGAAAAGGCCGCCTTTTCCGACGCGGTGGGACACTCCATGGTGGACGACCTCAAAGCCTACGCGGAAGAGACTTACACAGACGAGGAATTTGAGGAGAAGCGCCAGCGCTACACCCACGCCAGACCGTTTACAAAGGAGTCCCTGCTCTACCGGGAGCTCTTTGAAAAATACTATCCCGGTCAGGGCGAGATGATCGCGGACTTCTGGATGCCCAACCGGACATGGGAAGGCTGCAACGTGGACGATCCGTCGGCCCGGGTTCTGTCCAACTACGGGCAGAGCGGAACATGAAGTCAGCAAGGGGGAACCTATGACCAAGTATATCTTTGTGACCGGCGGCGTGGTCTCCGGCCTCGGAAAAGGGATCACGGCGGCCTCCCTGGGGCGGCTGCTGAAGGCGAGAGGCCTGAAGGTGGCGGCCCAGAAGCTCGATCCCTACATCAACGTGGATCCCGGCACCATGAGTCCGTATCAGCACGGCGAGGTCTACGTCACCGAAGACGGCGCCGAGACGGATCTGGATCTCGGCCATTACGAGCGGTTTATCGACGAGGATCTGAACAAGTACTCCAACCTGACCACGGGCAAGGTCTACTGGAACGTGCTCAACAAGGAGCGCCGGGGCGAGTACCTGGGCTCCACGGTACAGGTGATCCCCCATATCACGAACGAGATCAAGGAGTTCGTATACCGTGTGGGCAGAAAGACCGGCGCGGACGTGGTCATCACTGAGATCGGCGGCACCATCGGCGACATCGAGAGCCAGCCCTTTCTCGAGGCGGTCCGCCAGATCTCCCTGGAAGTCGGACGGGAAAACAGCCTGTTCA
>ONVR01000100.1 GCA_900321335.1 uncultured Eubacteriales bacterium
CACGTGTGGCTGTCCCTGAAAAACGCCCAGACCCTGTGCCGGGCCATTGCCGGCGGGCTTGCAGAGGCGGACGGGGACAACGCAGACCGTTATGGGCAGAACGCCGAGGCGTACTGTGACAAGCTCAAGGCTCTCGACGAGGACTATGCCCAGGCGGTGCAGGACGGAACGGCAAAGACGCTGCTCTTCGCCGACCGGTTCCCCTTCCGGTATCTCACGGACGACTACGGCCTGAATTACTACGCGGCCTTCGTGGGCTGCTCGGCGGAGTCAGAGGCCAGCTTCGAGACCATCGTGTTTCTGGCGGGCAAGGTCGACGAGCTGGGGCTCGGAACGGTCCTGCAGATCGAGAGCGCCGACGGCTCCATCGCCCGGACGGTGGTGGAGAATACGAAGACCAAAGATCAGCAGATCCTGACGCTGGACTCCCTGCAGTCCGTTACGGCGTCGGAGGTGGAAGCAGGCACAACCTACCTGAGCGTGATGGAGAGCAATCTGGAAGTCCTCAGGCAGGCGCTGGCGTAAGGAGGAGAAGATGGCGCAGTTGACATGCCGGGATCTGACCCTGGGATACGAGGGGCGGCAGATCGTCCGGGATTTGAATTTTCAGGTGCAGGCGGGGGAATACCTGTGCATCGTGGGGGAAAACGGCTCCGGAAAGAGCACCCTCATGCGCACGATCCTGGGGCTTCAGCAGCCCCTGGCCGGCACCGTGACCACCGGAGACGGGCTGAAACAGACGGAGATCGGGTATTTGCCCCAGCAGACCCTTGTCCAGCGGGATTTCCCCGCCTCCGTGTGGGAGATCGTGCTCTCGGGCTGTCAGAACCGGATGGGACTGCGGCCATTTTACGGCCGGGCGGAGAAACAGCGGGCCCGGGAGAATCTGAAAAAGCTTGACCTGGAGGCCCTTGCGGGCCGCTGTTACCGGGAGCTCTCCGGAGGGCAGCAGCAGCGGGTGCTGCTGGCCCGGGCTCTGTGCGCCACGGGCAAAATGCTCCTGCTGGACGAGCCGGTATCCGGCCTGGATCCCAAGGTGACGGGGGAGATGTACCGGATCATTCAGAGTCTCAATGAGGAGGGGATCACCGTCATCATGATCTCCCACGACCTGGAGGCGGCCCTGACCTACGGCGACCACGTTCTGCACATGGGCAAGCGCGTGTTCTTCGGCACCCGGGAGGCATACGCAGACAGCGGATTCTTCCGGAACCTGACGGGAGGAGGCGTCGGCAATGGCTGAGACGTTTGAAAAGCTGGGGCTGTACCTGCAGTATCCCTTCGTCCGGTACGCGGTGATCGTGGGGGTGCTCATCGCCCTGTGCTCCTCCCTTCTGGGGGTTACGCTGGTGCTCAAGCGGTTTTCCTATATCGGCGACGGTCTGTCCCACGTGGCCTTCGGGGCCATGGCCATCGCATCCGTGCTCCAGCTGACCAACGAAATGCCCCTGGTGCTGGTCATCACGGTGCTGTGCGCCGTGCTGCTGCTGCGCACGGGACAGAATACGAAGATCAAAGGAGACGCCGCGGTGGCCATGATCTCCGTGGGGGCGCTGGCCATCGGCTACCTGCTGATGAACCGGTTTTCCAAAACCAGCAACGTCTCCGGAGACGTGTGCACGACCCTGTTCGGCTCCACCTCCATTCTGACGCTGACGAAGACGGAGGTCTGGCTGTGCGCCGTGCTGTCCCTGGCGGTCATGGCCGTGTTCGTGCTGTTTTACAACAAGATCTTTGCCGTGACCTTTGACGAGGCCTTTGCCCGGGCCACGGGGACCCGGGCGGGGCTGTACAACCTGCTCATCGCCGTGATCGTGGCGGTGATCATCGTGCTGGCCATGAATCTGGTGGGATCCCTGCTGATCTCCGCTCTGGTGATCTTCCCGGCCCTGTCCGCCATGCGGGTGTTCCGGAGCTTCCGGTCCGTGACCGTGTGCGCCGCCGTGGTTTCCGTGGTCTGCGCCCTGTTGGGAATTCTCGTTTCCATCGTGATCAGCACCCCCGTGGGCTCCACCATCGTGGCGGCGGATATCCTGGCCTTTGCGGGATTTTATGCCGCGGGCAAACTCCGGGGAGGTGTGCGCGCATGAAAAGAGGGATCGCGTTTTTGCTGCTGCCGGTTCTGGCCCTTGCCCTGTCCGCCTGCGGCGGGCAGGAGAGCCACAGCCAGACGGCCGGGCAGAGCCAGAGCGTCTCCCAGGTGCTGGAGGAGACCATCGAA
>ONVR01000339.1 GCA_900321335.1 uncultured Eubacteriales bacterium
CGCGCAATGCGGCCAGAGCCCGGATCACGTTGCCCTGATTCTTGTTTTCATTCAACTCGCCCACGGAGAGCAACATAATGTCCTCTTTAGACAAGCCAAGTGCTTTTCTCGTTTCCGCACAGTCTATGTAAGCGGTATTCAGCCGCTCCGTATCGATCCCTACACCGTGGATATACTCGGTTCGCCGGGCATGAAGTCTCTTCCGCGCTCGATCATAATCCTGGTGATTGATGGTGATCAGCGTATCGGTAAACCAGCTCATGAGCCATTCCACCGGATAGAAAATCAGCCAGTTCTTCAGCGGGGCGCCGGTATAAAAGTGGAAGCCATGGGCCGTATAAACCACCTTCATACCAAACTTTTTTCGGTACTTTATGGAAACGGCCCTGGTAATCGCCGAGCAGATGGGAGAGTGACAATGCACCAGGTCAAACCCCTCCTGCAAAAGCGCATCCACCTGCCGAATCGATCGCATCTGGAGCTTCAAATTGCCCATTTTCCGGGAGAAGTCGATCTGCCGCACAGGGATTCCACGTTCTTCCATCTCAATCCGGAACTGTCGGATCTTTTCTGCGGAATTGGTGTCCTCATCCGTCTGGAAGTTGGCGGCCAGCGTCACTTGGTACCCCATGCTGAGCAGGAGCTCCACGTTGTTTCTGTTGAAATTGTCCAGATTGGAAGCAACCGAAGCGATGCAAAGAACTTTTTTCTGTCTGCTGCCGCCGGCTGCGACTTCCATCATGTCCATTTTGATTCCCTCAACTGTTTCTATCTTCTGTCAAAATAATACTCTCCCGGATCCCGCGCATTTCAACGGTGTCGACGGGCTCATAGGTCAAATCTCCAAAGACCTTGTTGACGAGGTTCATCCGAAGGGCCCGGATTGCCGGGTTGAAGATACGGGTGGTTCTGATCCTCTTACCATTCGCCTCAGCGATCAGCTTGACCATCTGCGTCGTGTTCATATATTCCGCGTTCTGCGGGAAGAACACACCTGCCGCTTCAGAATCGATCACCCGCTTGATGAACTCACACAGGTTATCAATGTATACCATAGATCGTCTATTGTCAATATCCGGAAACAATGGAACAGACAGAGCAAAACGCCGCAGCAGCTGATAATTCCCTTTGCAGCCTTTCCCGTACACCATGGGAGGCCGCAGACAGGCAAAGCGAAAGCTCTGGTCGCTGATAGCTTCTATCGCCTCATCCGCCTGGAGTTTGGAGTCTCCGTACGCATTTGCCGGCCGGGGCGCGGTGTCTTTCCTAATCTGTCCTGTTGTCAGGCCATATACGGACATCGACGACAGCAGAATAAACTGCCTCACGCCTCCGGCTTTGGCCGCCCGCGCCGTGTCTATTGCAAGGTCACGGTTAATCTCATAGTACAGGTTCCGATTTTGCTTGGTTTCACGGATGTGCGCAATGCCGGCCACGTGGAACACCACGTCATATCCTGTAAATAAATTCAGTGTAAGGCTTTTTCCCCTTACGCTGATTGAGCGGACCTCATAGCGGTCAGGCCATTGAGCAAGATACTTCTCCAGATTTTTCCCGATGTAGGAATTCGCCCCAACGATTAAAATGTGCCGGGGTGCGGTCTCCGATCCTGTCATTTCTTCCCTCCTGCAGCGGACAGTCAGTCCTTGCTCTCCTTCATCAGATCCCCGTACAGGTACTTCTGAACCGTCTGGCTGTTGGTGGTCAGATTCGGCACCAGTACCCACATGCCGTAAATGGTCTCGTTGGTAAAGGTTCCCTCAAATGGTACCCGGTAGTTGCCGCCGATCACGGGCCGTTTGCTGAGCATGGTGGTTCCCAAGCTGATGATATCGGCATTGCTCATATCGGTGGTCAAGCTGGGCATGGCCTGGTCCACCAGAGAGTAGATCTTGCTCAGGGGCATCCCTTTCAGTTTGTTGATGGCGGCTCCCACCACCCGGCGCTGGCGTTCGGTACGCTCATAGTCGGCGTTGCCCACCATGCGGATCCGGGAATAACGCAGCAACTGCTCGGCACTCAGCGCGTTGACGCCGGTGGTCAAGCCCCAGTCGGTACCGCTGTTCATATAATCCACTTCATAGGACTTCAACTCGATCTCCAGCGGAGCGATGAGGCC
>ONVR01000050.1 GCA_900321335.1 uncultured Eubacteriales bacterium
ATGAAGCTCTAATCATTAGATTCCAGTTTATCGGGCAAGTCTTTTGTTGTCCGCAGTGATAGCGAGCATCGGATTGTGCGCCTCAAAATCCGAGAGACAAAATCGGCGTGACCATTGCGGTCACGCCGATTTCTTTTTCTTCTGAGCCGATAATTGCTGCCTCAGAGCAACTTCCTTGCGAAGTGTGCCCCGAGGCGCTCCCTTTTCTTATCCCATGATGCGCTCCAGCAGCGTCTCCAGGGCCTGCCGGGTCTGCTTTTTCTGCCGGCACAGGTCGGCAAACAGCGCCGACAGATCCCGGTCCGCCGTATTGGCGGCGGCCTTGCAGCAGGCCTCCGCCTCCTGCCCCTCCGCCAGATACCGCCGCCGCAGGGTGTCCGCGATCCCCGTAAACCGGGGGCTTGCCGTCTGGGGCGTGTAGGTTCTGCCCGTCAGAATATAATACGCGGTACGCAGGCGCTTGACCGTCTGCCGCTGCCGGGCTGCCAGGCGCGTCAGCGTCCGGTCACTCAGTCTGGCCCCCAGCAGCTCATAGTACCGGGCGGCCAGGGCCGCCGCGTCCATAAACTGCTCCAGCAGCTCCCCGTCGCTCTTTCCCACCGGGCGCGGCTGCTGCTCCATGCCGGGATTTTCCCGGACCACACGCTGCCACACCGCATCAAAGCGCTCCTGCTCCGTTACGTCACTTTCCATGGCTCCCGCCTCCCCTCTCCGGGCGAAAGGAAATGAATTTCACCTGTTCATCCTATGCAAAAGCTCTTGCTATTGTGCCGCTGTTTTGATACAATAATCTTTAACCAAGTAAATAGAAAAACATGCAGCAACAGGAGTGATTCAAATATGGCAATGGTGGAAATCAAACGCGGCGGCTACTATCTGGTGGGGGGCAAACCCGTGTCCGAGGCCGGCCTCTGCGGCACCTGCGACCCCGCCAAAGGGAAACAGCAGACCATGGCGTACCGGATCCTGCGTGCCCACGACAAGGCGGGTCAGCCGGGGAAATTCCGGATCGCCTTTGACGCCATGGTGTCCCACGACATCACCTACGTGGGCATCATCCAGACGGCGCGGGCCTCGGGTATGACGGAGTTTCCTCTGCCCTATGCTCTGACCAACTGTCACAATTCCCTGTGTGCCGTAGGCGGCACCATCAACGAGGACGACCACGCCTTCGGCCTGTCCGCGGCGAAAAAATACGGCGGCATCTACGTGCCCGCCAACCAGGCGGTCATTCACCAGTACGCCCGGGAAAAGCTCACCGGCTGCGGCCGGATGATCCTGGGCTCCGACTCCCACACCCGATACGGCTGCTACGGCACCCTGGGCGTGGGTGAGGGGGGCGGCGAGCTGGCCAAGCAGCTTCTGAAAAACACCTGGGACATTGACGAGCCCGAGGTGATCCTGGTCTGGCTGGAGGGAAAGATCCCCCACGGCATCGGCCCCCACGACATCGCCATCGCCCTGGTGGGCGCCACTTTCCCCGACGGCACGGTGAAAAACAAGGTGCTGGAGTTTGCCGGTCCCGGGATCGGACAGATGTCCATGGACTACCGCATCGGCATTGACGTAATGACCACGGAGACCAGCTGTCTGACCTCCATCTGGGAGACGGACGGAGAGGTGGAAGCGTTCTACCGGAACGTGGGCCGTCCGGAGGCCTATGCGGAGCTCCGCCCCGGGGAGGGCGCTTATTACGACGGCATGGTGAAGATCAACCTGGACCAGATGGAGAGCATGATCGCCCTGCCCTTCCACCCCTCCAAGGCCTACACCATTCACCAGCTTCAGGCGGAGACGGAAAAAATCTTCAAGGAGATCGAGGCCGCGTGCAACCGGGAACTGGACGGCAAGGTGACCATGGATCTGTGCCGCAGCATCAACGACAAAGGCCAGGTGGTCTGCGATCAGGGCGTGATCGTGGGCTGCTCCGGCGGTATGTACGAGAACATCGTGGAGGCCGCCGCCATTTTGGCGGGCAAATCCATTGGGAACGGATACTTTGACCTGTCCGTATACCCCTCCTCCGCCCCCATCAATCTGGCCATCACCAAAGACGGCACCGCCGCCTCTCTCATCGAGGCCGGCGCCGTGATCAAGCCCGCCTTCTGCGGGCCCTGCTTCGGCGCGGGGGACACCCCCGCCCACAACACCCTGTCCATCCGCCACGCCACCCGGAACTTTGCCAATCGGGAGGGCTCCAAGCCCGCAAACGGCCAGATCGCCGCCGTCGCCCTGATGGACGCCCGGTCTATCGCCGCCACGGCCTGCAACGGCGGCGTGCTGACGGCCGCCACGGATATCGACTATACCGTCGAGCCCCACACCTATCACTACAGCGACGCGGTCTATGAAAAGCGCTGCTACAATGGCTTCGGCAAAGCCGACCCCACCGTGGAGCTCCGCTTCGGCCCCAACATCAAGGACTGGCCGAAAATGCCCGCCTACGAGGAGGACCTGCTGGTAAAGCTCTGCGCCGTGATCCACGACCCCGTGACCACCACCGACGAGCTGATCCCCTCCGGTGAGACCTCCAGCTACCGCTCCAACCCCATCGGTCTGAGCGAGTTTGCCCTGTCCCGGCGGGTGCCGGAATACGTGGGCCGCAGCAAGCTCCTGCGCCAGATGGAGACGGACCGCCAGGCCGGGAGCGTTCCCCCGGAGGCGGCGGCTGTCCTGGCAAAGGTTGGGGGCGATCCGGGCCGGACCACTATCGGCTCCTGCGTGTTTGCCCATAAGCCCGGCGACGGCTCTGCCCGGGAGCAGGCGGCCTCCTGTCAGAAGGTGCTGGGCGGCTTTGCCAACATCTGCTACGAGTACGCCACCAAGCGCTACCGCTCCAACTGCATCAACTGGGGCATCGTCCCCTTCACCATGGACGCGGACAGGGACTTTGCCTACACCGAGCAGGACTGGATCTACGTCCCCGGCCTGCGCAAGGGCATTCTGGAGGGCCGGGAGGAATTTGACGCCAAGGTCATCACGGCCAACGGCACGGAGGACCTCAAGCTCTACTGCCGGGGGCTGACGGAGGACGAGCGCCGGATCCTGACGGACGGCTGTCTGATGAACTTCTACGCGGCCAACAGAGGCTGAGCGGATCATTTCACCGAAACGCGGAGGTAAGCTATGGAAAAAATCAAGATGACCACTCCCCTGGTGGAGATGGACGGCGACGAGATGACACGGATCCTTTGGCAGATGATCAAGGAAAAGCTGATCCTGCCTTATGTGGATCTGAAAACGGAATACTACGATCTGGGCCTGCTCAACCGCAACGCCACGGACGATCAGGTGACGGTGGACGCGGCCAACGCCAACAAAAAATACGGTGTCGCCGTCAAGTGCGCCACCATCACCCCCAACAAGCAGCGCATGGAGGAGTATCCGGAGCTCAAGCAGATGTGGAAGTCCCCCAACGGCACCATCCGCTCCATTCTGGACGGCACCGTGTTCCGCACCCCCATTCTCATCGACGCCATCAAGCCGGTGGTAAAAAACTGGAAGAAGCCCATCACCATCGCCCGCCACGCCTACGGCGACGTGTACAAGGCGGTGGACATGAAGACGGAGGTGCCGGGAACGTGCACCATGACCTTCAAGGGCGAGGACGGCAGCGAGAAAACCCTCAGCGTCCAGAAGGTAAACGGCCCCGCCGTCTGGCAGGGCGCCCACAACAAGCTCTCTTCCATTCACAGCTTCGCCAGGGCCTGCTTCCAGTACGCCATCGACACGAAACAGGATCTGTGGTTTTCCACCAAGGACACCATCGCCAAGGTCTACGACGGGGAGTTCAAGGCCGTTTTTGAAGAGGAGTTCGAGCACTATAAGGCCGACTTTGAAAAGCTGGGCATCACCTACTTCTACACCCTCATCGACGACGCGGTGGCACGGGTCATCCGCTCCGAGGGCGGCTATATCTGGGCCTGCAAAAACTACGACGGCGACGTGATGAGTGACATGGTCTCCACCGCCTTCGGCTCTCTTGCCATGATGACCAGCGTGCTGGTCTCCCCCGACGGCAAATACGAGTATGAGGCTGCCCACGGCACGGTGACCAAGCACTATTACCGCTATCTCAAAGGGGAAAAGACCTCCACCAATCCCATGGCCACCATTTTCGCCTGGTCCGGGGCCCTGCGCAAGCGGGGAGAGCTGGACGGGCTGTCCGATCTGACGGCCTTTGCCGACCGCCTGGAGCGGGCCTGCTTCGACACCCTGAACGAGGGCGTTATGACCGGGGATCTGGTGAATCTGGTCGAGCCGGGGTATCCGGTAAGGCGCGTCACCAGCGAGGCGTTTCTGGACGCCATCGCCGCAAAGCTGGGATAAGAAAACAGACGGGATCGAAGATCCCGTCTGTTTTTTTCATACGCCGTCAATCGTCTACGTACTGCGCAATATCCTCCAGCCGACACGCCAGCGCGGCGCACAGCTTATTGAGGGTTTTCGTCTCAATGTTATCATTCGCCTTCAGCCTGCGAACCGTTTTGCTGTCAATGCCGCACTTCTCTCTGAGCTGATAGGTGGTCACGCCCTTTTGCCGCATGGTTTCCCACAGCCTGTCAAAAACGATCATTTGCATATCCCCCCATCTTGACTAACTCGATTATGGGGGTTATAATCTTTTTCATTAAGGGGATATAATCCCCATATCCAATAGAAAGTGACAGAGCTATGGAACTTTACAAGGAAATTTTATGGCATATCCTGCAGGAGAATGCGGCTCAGGCGGCTTTTTCCAGTTTCCCGGCCTCCCTCGCTAACCTGATGCAAATGCAGTGCTATCAGGTCCTGCAGGAAATCAAGTCGGTTATCTGCGATGAACGCCTTGACGATCCGGCGTGTTTTCACGGGATCGAAAAAATCGTCCAAAGCCTGGAGGATTCCGGCATTGATACAGGCACGCGGCATGATTTCTAAAGCAAACGAAGACAGGGCGCCCCGGCAGCCGGGGCGCCCTGTCTTCAGTTGGAGGAGGAAAATTTTGTGACCGTCTGCTGGATCTTCTGCTGCTGGGCCTGCTGGGTCTGATACCAGCCCCGGCTCTGCATGGTGGTGAACATCTCCGCCTGGATCTTATGCTCGTCATTGAGAATGGTGAGCATGGCGGAGCGGAGCTGGGGATTGACGCACTCCCCGGCAAAGGTATTGTAGCTGCTGGTCATCTGCTTTTGTACCAGCAGGGAGTCCTGCAGGATCTCCTTGTCCCCCAGGCAGGGGGTGCTGCTCGTTGACGTGTTCATAGGCGCTCTCCTTACTTCAAAAAGTTCATCAGGGTGTTGAAATGCTGCTGGTGCTGATCCGCGTAGCTCAGAAAGCTCTGCCTGATCTGGCCGTCGCTGCACATTTCCGCCAGTGCCCTGTAGTTGGCCACCAGCGTCTGCTCGCTGCCCAGCTGATCCTCCAGGGCCGTGAGCTCTTTTTCCGTCAGATTTCCCATCTGCATACGATTACCTCCCGTGTAAAATGATTACACAGAGAGTATGGCCGGATTTCCCAGATTTATACAATCAGCTTTCCGTTTTTTACCGTAAAGACCAGATACGTCGATCCGCCGATCCGCTCACACGTCCCGAAGCAGAACACGGGCATCATGGGAAAGGGCCG
>ONVR01000306.1 GCA_900321335.1 uncultured Eubacteriales bacterium
CAAGCTCTATGAGCTCTACGGCGACAAGATCATTCTCGGCGTTTTCCCGGACAAATTCGATCCCCAGGGGCCGGAGGAGGAACAGCGAGCCGCCGCCAGATCCTTTGTGGAGCATTACATGCAGCCCGGCAAGCCCTGCCTGCTCAACTTCAATGACCGATCCTTGTGGACCATTCCCTTTATGGAGGAACTGTATTCTTACTCCCGGAAAAAGGCCAGCGGCATGGTGTAAATCAGTAATAACAAAAAACAGTCCGTTTTTCACGGACTGTTTTTTGTGTCTCGAAAACCCGAAGAACTTCCGCTTGGGGGCGGCAGGGGGTCCGGGAGGCTGTCGGGCTGGCAAGAGCGCTCTTGAATCATTTTGCGGCAGATGTCTGCTTCAGTCTCCCATCTGCTCGATCAGATAGTTTTCCATGCCGATCTCTTCAATAAGAGAAAGGTGTGTTCTGACCCAGTCAAAGTGATCCTGCTCATCCACGATGAACTGCTGAATCATGTTCCTGGTAATATAATCATCTTCGAAAAGAGTCAGCGCTTTGCTCATCTCCGGGAGAGCCTCCGCAGAGTCCTTGCAGTCATATTCCAGCATTTCTTTAACATCGGTAAAAACGGGATACTCCTGAAGCTCCACCTTTGGTGTAACACCAAGCTCGATCAGGCGGTAATTCACCTTCTTGGCCTCTTCCCATTCCTCGTCAGATTCGGCCATGATTTTCTCCGCCAGCTTATTGAAGCCGCGATACTTGAGCAGCTGTGCCTGGATCGCGTGCTGCTGGGAGTTGCCGAACCAGCCTTTTGCAAGCATCTGTAAAATCTCGATCTTTGTCATCCGTATCTCCTCCGCTTTCAATAGAATCAGAATTGTACCTGCACCATCTCGGCTGTCACACAAGTACTGTATCTATTGTACTGAAATTTGGGAAGGATTCAATTTAGAATCACATTCAATCTTCTCATTTTGAGACAACGACGGCAAATTCTCTCATCACAGAGAGGAAGCAACATCTGACAATTATTTCTCCACATCTTGCAAAACTGCGATCAATCTGCTAAAGTATACAGCGAAGACAAACAGTGCGCTTGCGCCCATTGCGCGGGAATCGGAAGAGAGATCTCTGCGGGATGGGCGATGCTTCCAGACGATAGTTAGCGTATACTAACAGTACAAGAAGAGCACGGCGTTTGCTATAGCGCGGCTGCGTGTCGTCGACTTTGAAAAATGAGGTGTCGCCATGGGACTGTTCAAAAACTACGTCAGTCAGACGCGAAAGCCGCAGGGCTTTCTGGGAAAAATGATGCTCAGCGGCATGAATCCCGGTCATGCCAGACTGGCGGATTGGGGGCTCACGCATCTGCCGGACATGGCACCGGCGAAGGTCGTTGATCTGGGGTGCGGCGGCGGCCGCAACGCAGGCGCGCTGCTGAAAAAGTATTCGACGGCCCATGTGACCGCCGTGGATTACGCCGCTTTGTCTGTGGAAAAAGCCAAGGCCTATAACAAGGGCATGATCGCCGCCGGGCGCTGCGCGGTGGAGCAGGGGGACGTGTCAAACCTCCGGTTTACCGCCGACACCTTCGACCTTGCAACGGCGTTTGAAACCGTCTATTTCTGGCCGGGACTTGAGACGTGCTTTGCCCAGGTGGCCAGGGTACTCAAGCCGGGCGGCTGGTTTATGATCTGCAACGAATCGGACGGGACGGACGCCACCAGCCTGAAATATGAAAAGATCATTGACGGCATGAAAACCCACACCGTTGAAGAGATCGAGGCGGCGCTGAAAGCCGCGGGTTTCTCCGAATTGAAGAGCGATCATCACCCCGGTAAACCCTGGATCACAGTGCTGGCGAGGAAGTAAAGATGCTGCGGGTACCGGGAAACCCAAGCTGAATGCAAAACAGTCTACAGTCGAAAACAGACGGGCAATCAGCCCGTCTGTTTTTCTGTGTCCTAACCCAAATGTTAGCATATCATAACCTGTGTAATTGCAGCTATTGGAAAAACCAATAGCGAACACGCGGAAATTCAGATAACCGTGGCGGTTGATTTTTCATCGCCATCCGTTATAATAATAACGTGAGGTTTGAGGAAACTAACCGAATGGCAAATACATAGGTTTTGGCAAAACGGGAGAATCGTGAGATCCCGTTTTGCCCGGCGACGGAGGGCTCAGACCTGCCCGCGGAGCTTTTTCAGCGTTTGGATCTCCTCCAGCAGCAGGTCGATGTAGTGGGTGCCGG
>ONVR01000237.1 GCA_900321335.1 uncultured Eubacteriales bacterium
AAAATCTTTAAAATCGGTTGACGGAAGGAATTGGAAATAGTATAATTTCTACAATACAAGGGCCCGGCCTGCGTATAATCTGATTTTAGGAGGAAATCAAAATGAAAGCTTCCAAAGTCGTCGCGCTGCTGCTTGCTCTCATCATGGTTTTCACCCTGGCCGCCTGCGGCGGGGAGAAGAAGGCTGAGACGGCGGACAACGCGGCGGAGACCACCGGCGGCGACACCGCTGCCAACGGAACGTCCTACACCATCGGCATCAACACCTGGGGCTCCGGCGTGCCCGTTCTGGATATGTTCGGCGACGCCAAGCAGTACACCCTGGAGACGCTGGGTCACAAGGTCAACCGCATGAGCGACGACTTCAGCGCCGACAAGGAGCTGCAGAACGTGCAGAACATGTGCGCGGCCGGCGTGGACGGCATCGTCTTCCAGGCTGCCGCCGTTTCCACCGTTCCCCAGGTGGGAAAAGAGTGCGCCAACGCCAAGATCCCCTTTGCCTTTGACGTGTTCGTGGGCGAAGAGCCCGACCTGCAGGCCCTCAACAGCAACGAGTACTACTGCGGCGCCATCGATCTGGACATGGTCTCCGACGGCGCGGCCGTGGCCCAGATGGCCTTTGACAACGGCTGCCGCAAGGCCTGCATGATCGGCGGCAACATCGGTGACAACAACATGGACCAGCGGTCCCAGGGCTTTACGGAGAAGTTCACGGAGCTGGGCGGACAGGTCCTCTTTGAGGCCCGCTGCACCGACAACTCCGAGTGTCCCTCCAAGGCCACGGATATGCTCTCCGGCAACAAGGACGCCGACTGCGTCTACTGCTTCGTGGGCGACTACATCGAGGGCACCCTCACCGCCATCGACAATCTGGGTCTGGAGAACGTCCAGGTGTACGTCTCCTGTGTGGATGAGGCCACGGCCAAGTACATCCAGGCGGGAACGGTCAAGGGCGGCAACGACGGCATCTCCCTGGCCAGCTACATCTCTTCCACCCTGGTGCTCAACGCCCTGGCCGGCCATAAGATCATCGACGCCGACGGCAACGCCCCCCGGCTGAGCACCCACCCCTTCCAGGTCACGCCGGAGAACGTGGACAACTACATCAAGGTGTTCTTCTCCGATGAGGCCCACCCCTTCACCAAGGGCATGCTGGAGGATCTGCTCTTCACCAGCAATCCCGACGTCAGCTATGACGACTACGTCAAGCTGGTCAATGAGATCAACCTGGACTACATGCTTGAGGCAAACGGCCTGAAGTAAGCGAAAATCCAAAGGGAAAAAGCCTGCCTTTGCCGGCAGGCTTTTTCCAAAAACGGCCGGTCCGGCCGTGTTGAGAAGGGAACAAATCATATGTCTGAAAAGAACTTGCGCGCCTCCGGGAACGGAAACCGGCAGAATCGCTGGCTGTTCCCCGTGCTTTTTGCCGCGGTGATCGCCCTGCTGATGTTTCTGTTCAACCTGGTGTCCGGGGGCGCTTTTCTGGAGATGTCCAATCTCCGGGTCATTCTTTCCCACATCGTGTATCCGTCCTTTATCGCCTGGGGCTTCTGTTTCCTGTTTGCCTGCGGCTATACGGACATGTCCATCGGCGGCGTGATCGTGCTGGGGTCCTTTGCCTCCTGTATCCTGGGCAACAAGCTGGGGATCCCCGGGGTGGTCATCGGCGGCCTTGTCGTGGGAATGCTGCTGATCTTCATCAATTTTCTGATTTTTACCTATACGAAGATCCCCTCCTGGATCGCCGGCATCAGCCTTGCCATGATCTATGAGGCCATCGCCGTGTTTTTGAAAATGGGAAGCAGGACGAAGGCCCTTGTTACCGCGTCGCTGGAAAAGCCCTACCGGGTGCTGGGGCAGCTGCCCTGGAGCCTGGTGTTTCTGGCGGTGGGCCTGGTGGTCATCTATTTCCTGTACAACAGGACCACCATCGGGCTGAACATCCGTGCCCTGGGCGGCAACAAGGACGTGGCGGAAAAGCTGGGCATCAGCATCAACAAGACCCTGCTGGCGGTGGGCCTGATCACCGGTGTGCTCATCGGCATCGCCTGCTTCCTCCAGCAGAGCTACGCGGGCCAGACCACGGTCAAAACGGGTCTGACCAGCATCAACATGATCTTCCAGCCCCTGGCCATTTACCTGTTGGCACAGATCATTCAGAAGCGGATCAATATCGTCATCTGCGTGCCGATCTGCGCCTTTATTCTCTACGCGGTGTTCAATATCCTCACCGTGCTTGGGGTCCCCTCCGGCACGCTTCAGGAGGCGTTCTTGGGCCTGTTCATCGTGATCTTCGGCGTCATCGGACAGCGTAAGGTAAAGGGGGTCGTGAAATAATGGCGGAAAACATCCTTGAGATCCGGGGCCTGAACAAGCATTTCGGACCCACCCACGCCAACAAGAACGTGGACTTTACCGTGAAGAAGGGGGAGATCCACGGCCTCATCGGCGAAAACGGCTCCGGCAAATCCACCCTGCTCAGCCAGATCGCGGGCCTGTACCGCCGGGACAGCGGCGAGATGTTTGTGGACGGAGTGCCTTACGATCCGGCCAATCCCATCGACGCCAACCGGCACGGGATCTCCATGGTCATGCAGGAGCTGGGCGTGGTGGGGAATCTGCCCGCCGGCGTAAACGTGTTTCTGGGCCGGACGGGGCAGTTCTCCCGCTTCGGGATCGTCAATATGCGCAAAATGCGACGGGAGGCCCAGGCCCAGTTTGAAAAGTGGGATCTGGACGTGCCGCCGCTGAACCAGATGACCGACGGCATGATGATCGAGTCGAGAAAGATGATCGAGCTGGCCCGGGCCCTGTCCGTGGACCCCCAGCTGCTGCTCCTTGACGAGGTGACCCAGTCCCTGTCCCTGAACAACCGCCGGAAGCTCTACGAGCTGATCCGGAAATTCAAGGACATGGGCAGAAGCGTCATCGTCATCACCCACGACATCGAGGAGATGGTGGAGATCACCGACACCATTACCGTCCTGCGGGACGGAGCGGTCATCGGCAGCGTCAATTCCCAGGAGACCAGCCCCGATGAGATCCGCATGATGATGGTGGGCCGGGAGATCAGCGGCGATTACTACCGGGCGGACATGACCCCCACCTACGGGGAGAACGTGGTGCTGGAGGTCAGCGATCTGACGGTGCCCCACGAGCTGGAGGAGGTCTCCTTTACGGTACATGAGGGGGAGATCCTGGGCTTCTGCGGTCTGAGCGACTCCGGCATCCACGCGGTTGGCCGGGCTGTGTACGGCCTGAGCAAGCCCACCCGCGGCCGGGTCTTCCTCAAGGCCAACGGCGTGGAGCTTACGAGCCCCACCACCGCGCTGAACAACAACGTGGGCTACGTGCCCAAGGACCGGGACAACGAGGCCCTGATGATCCGGGCCAGCATCCGGGACAACTTCTGCCTGCCCTCTCTGACGGAGCTGAAGGGCCCCGTGGGATATCTGCGTCCCGGAAAACTGAAAAAACTCGCCGCCGACATGGTGGACAGCCTGTCGGTCAAGTGTACCGGCATCGCCCAGACCATGGACGCCCTCTCCGGCGGCAACAAGCAGAAGGTCAACTTCGGCCGGTGGCTTGCCAAGGACCTCAAGCTGCTGATCCTGGACTGCCCCACCCGCGGGGTGGACGTGGGCGTCAAGGCGTATATCTACTCCCTGATGAACGAGGCCAAGGCCAAGGGCATCGCCACCATCCTCATCTCTGACGAGCTGACGGAGGTGCTGGGCATGGCCGACCGGCTCCTGGTCATGAAGGACGGCCGGGTGACCCGGACCATTTCCCGGGGAGAGGACTTTACGGAACAGACGGTGATCGGGGTGATGATATGAAAAACAGAAAAAAGATCAAGGTTTCGGAGATCGTCCCCTTTGCGGCCTTCGTGGTGCTGTTCGTGTTCTTCACCATCGTCAGCAAGGGCCGGATGGTATCCGCCTACTCCCTGAAGATGCTGCTGGAGCAGTCCATCCTGACCATCGTGACCGCCTGCGGCGTGCTGTTCGTGGTGGCCCAGGGCTCCATCGACCTGTCGGTGGGCGTCAACGTGGCCATGTCCGGGGTCATCGGCATGCACATTGCCGCCGTCACCGGCGTGGGCTGGCTGATGGTCCCCTGCTGCATGCTCGTCGGCCTGCTGATCGGTCTGCTCAACGGCTTTCTGGTCAGTAAGTGCCACGTGCCCTCCTTTACCCTGTCCATCGCCATGCTCATCGGTCTGCGGGGCATTGTCAACTACATCCAGACCATCATCGGCATCGAGTACGTGCCGGCGTCCATGCAGTTTATCACAGGCTCCGCCTGCCGGATCATCGCCTTCGTGGTCATCGCCCTGATCGTGGCCTTCGTGTTCGAGTTCACCCGGGTGGGCCGTTACAGCCAGGCCATCGGCGAAAACGAGACCACGGCCCGGTTCGTGGGCGTGCCCGTGAGCCGGATGAAGATCCTGGCCTTTGCCCTGTCCGGCCTTCTGGCCGGCATCGGCGCCGTCTTCTCCGTGGCCACGGTGGGCGGCACCACCATGACCATGGGCGCCTTTCTGGAGATGAAGGTGGCAATGGCCATCTTCTTCGGCGGCGTGCTGGTCACCGGCGGCAGCTCCGCCAGGTTCTACAAGGTCCTTCTGGGCTCCCTGTCCATCACCGTCATCGTTTACGGCCTGTCCCTGATCGGCATGTCCGACAGCCAGATCTCCGAGTCGGTGGAGGGCGGCCTGCTGCTGGTGATCCTGTTTATCACCATCCTGACCAACCGGGGCAAGAAGGGCTGGACCAAAGACGAGCCCGAACCGGCGGCCAGGCTGAAAAACCCGACGGAATAAAAAGGGCACGGCAAAGCGGAGGGCAAACGCCCTCCGCTTTCTTGCGCCATATTTCTCCGGATGGTATAATGCCTCGGGAGGGATGGCTTATGGAGAGACAAGATCACAACGAGATGACCTGCGCCTACTGGCGGGAGGTCTTTCTGAAACTGGATCACGGGGATCTGATCAGGCGCTTTGCCCTGGAAAACGACGAAAAGGCCCTGTATATCACGTATTTTTGCCGACGTTACCGGATCGACCGGGAGACGGGGATCATTACCGAAACGGCACGGCCGGAGCGGACGGTGTCCATGATGACCCAGATGGCCATTTTGAATCTGTTTTACTACGCAAAGCCCGGGGCGGCAGTCTGCGGCAGGTTCGTCCCTTACCGGGACGTAAAGGGGGCGGCCCCCTTTTCCCCGGCTTTTCAGAAATCCATTGAGGAGGGACTGGCAAAGCCCTTTGACGGCCATATGGAAGCCCTGGAGGGAGCGTGCCGGGCGCTGAAAGGGGAGAAGATCTCCACGGGAGACGTTGGATATGTGATCCATGCCTTTGACTGGATGCCTGTGATGACGGTGTTCTGGGACGGAGACGAGGAGTTTCCCGCCCAGGCCAACCTGCTCTTCGATGCCCGGATCACGGATTATCTCCATGAGGAATCCGTGTGCTGCATCGCCGGAGATCTGATGGAGCGGCTCCGGGAAGAGGCGGAGCTCTGACAGAAACAGAAAAGCGCGGGCGCTGAGGCGCCCGCGCTTTCGTTTTGCGGTTTGATGCTTTTTATCTGCCTTCTCCGAAGGCGGCAGGTCCCCTTACCGGTCACGGTTGTCGATGGTATAGACAACGCAGGCGATCCCGGCGATCATGGAAAACAGGATCGCGCCCTGCATCCCCGCCTGCAGCCATGAGCCGACATAAAACCCGATGAGCGCGGCAAAGACCATCAAAAGAAGCGCGACTGCGGTTCTGTTTTTATTCATAACAAGTTTCTTCCTTCTCCTCGTGGAGCGTATACGACCGGGGTTATATATACCGGCCCGTGACGCTTTCGGGGCAGGCGCGGATCTCCTCCGGCGTGCCCGCGGCCACGATCCGGCCGCCCTCCTCGCCGCCGCCGGGGCCCATGTCCACCAGATAGTCGGCGCTGCGGATCACGTCCAGATCGTGCTCGATGACGATGACGGTGGCCCCGTGGTCCATGAGGCTCCGGAACACCCCCAGCAGGGTCTTCACGTCCTCCGGGTGCAGACCGATGGTGGGCTCGTCAAAGACGAAGAGCGTGTCGTCCTGGGCCCGGCCCATCTCGCTTGCCAGCTTGAGCCGCTGGGCCTCGCCGCCGGACAGACCGGGGGTCTGCTCGCCCAGGGTCAGATAGCCCAGGCCCACGTCGTGGAGAACCTGGAGCCGGCTCTTTACCAGAGGCAGATCGCCGCAGGCGGTCAGGGCCTCGTCCACGCTCATGGCCATAAGGTCCGGAAGAGAAAGGCTCTGGCCGTCCTTGCCCCGGCGGATCACGCCGTAGGCCTCCCGGCCGTACCGGGCGCCCCGGCAGTCGGGACAGGGGATGTCCACGTCCGGCAGGAACTGGACGTCCAGGCTGATCTGGCCCGTGCCGTCGCAGGTGGGGCACCGGAGCTTTCCCGTGTTGTAGGAGAAATCCCCGGCCTTCAGGCCCCGGCTTTTGGCCTCGGGGGTCCGGGCGTAGATCTTGCGCAGCTCGTCGTGGACGTTGGCGTAGGTGGCCACGGTGGAGCGGATGTTGATGCCGATGGGGGTGGCGTCGATGAGCTTGACCTGCCGGATGCCGGGGGCGCTGACGCTCCTGACGTGCGCCGGTAGCTTTTCACCGGCAATCTGCGCCTTCAGACCCGGGATCAGGCTCTCCAGGATCATGGTGGTCTTGCCGGAGCCGGAGACCCCCGTGATCACAGACAGCCGGCCTTTGGGGAACCGGACCTGAAGGGGCTGAACCGTATGGATCTGACCGGTGGTCATGGCGACGGTCCCCAGAGCGAAGATCTGATCCGGGTCGGTTTGCCCCTCCGCGGCAGCCCGGGCCGCGCCGGACAGATAGGGGCCGATGACGGAGGCGGGGTCCGCCGATACCCGCTCCACCGTTCCCTGGGCGATGACCGTCCCGCCGGCGGCTCCGGCGCCGGGGCCAAGCTCCGTCAGGCAGTCCGCGTGGCGGAGGATCTGGGTGTCGTGGTCCACCAGGATCACGGAGTTGCCGTCGGCCACCAGATCCTCCATGACGCCGAGGAGGCCGTCGATGTTGGCCGGGTGCAGCCCGATGGAGGGCTCGTCGAGGACGTACAGCACCCCGGTGGTCCGGTTGCGGACGGCCCGGGCCAGCTGGGTCCGCTGCCGCTCTCCCGTGGAGAGGGTGGAAGCCGCCCGGTCCAGGGTCAGATACCCCAGACCCAGCTCCAGCAGCCGTCGGGCGGTATCCGTAAACGCCTCGCAGATGTTTTCGGCCATGGGCCGCATATGCGCCGGCAGGGAGCCGGGCACCCCGGCGACCCAGTCTGTCAGCTGGGATAAGGTCATTTTGCAGGCCTGATCCAGGCCGATGCCCCGGAGCAGGGGCGCCCGGGCCGCATCGGAGAGCCGGGTGCCGTGGCAGTGGGGGCAGTCCGACTGCTTGAGAAATTTCTCCACCCGCTTCATGCCCTTTTCGTCCTTGACCCGGGACAGGGCGTTTTCCACCGTGTACACGGCGCTGTAGTAGGTAAAGTCCATCTCTCCGGCGGTGTTGGTTTTCTCGTTGAAATACAGCAGATGGTGCTTCTCGGGCGGGCCGTGGAAGACGATCTCCCGCTCTTTTTCCGTCAGCTGGGAAAAGGGCACGTCCGTCCGGACGCCCATCTGCCGGGCGATGTCCTTCATCAGGGACCACATCAGGCTCTGCCAGGGGGCCACCGCTCCCTCGTCAATGGTCAGGGACTCGTCGGGCACCAGGGTGGACTCGTCCACCGTCCGGACGACGCCGGTGCCGTCGCAGTGCTTGCAGGCGCCGGTGCTGTTGAAGGCCAGATCCTCCGCGCCGGGACCGTAGAAGCGTGCCCCGCAGACGGGGCAGACCTGTTCCCGGCCCGCCGCCACGTCCATGGAGGGCTCCAGATAGTGGCCGTTGGGGCAGCGATGGCTTCCCAGACGGGAGTACATGAGCCGCAGACTGTTGAGCAGCTCCGTGGAAGTGCCGAAGGTGCTGCGGATCCCCGGCACGCCGGGCCGCTGGTGCAGGGCCAGAGCGGCGGGGACGTAGCGCACGTCGTCCACCTGGGCCCGGGCGGCCTGGGTCATGCGGCGCCGGGTGTAGGTGGACAGGGCCTCCAGATACCGGCAGGAGCCCTCGGCGTAGAGCACGCCCAGGGCCAGAGAGGACTTTCCGGAGCCGGACACCCCGGCAATGCCGACGATGCGGCCCAGGGGGATGTCCACGTCGATGTGTTTCAGATTGTGCACGTGGGCGCCCCGGATCTCAATGTGATCCGGGGCAGGGATCTTTCTTTTGTTCATGGCGTTACCCTTTCTCATTCCCGGGAAGTCAGCCGGGACAGGAGGGCCTGTACCTGGTCGCGCTTCTCATACAGCACGCAGCCCCCTTCGTGGTCGTCGAGGAGCATGCCCTCGTCCCGCATGGCGTAAAACAGGGGGGAATTCATGGCCTCCCGGAGAGAGGTATCCCGGACGTTAACGTCGGAGAAGGGGGAGAAGGGGCAGGGCTCCGCCCCGCCGTGGGAGTTGATGTGGAAAAACTCCCGGCCCGCGGCCATACAGCCGCCCATAGCCAGCTCGTCGCCGGGAAAGGACAGCAGGATCACGTCGTCAAACCGCTGCCGGAGATCGGCGGAGGCCTGCTCCAGCAGCGCCCGCTCCTTCTCGCCGGGGGCCAGATGTCTGGCGTCGTCCGTGACGGGGACGAACTCGATAAACAGGACCAGCTTACATCCCCGGCTGACCAGCTCGCCGATGAATTCTTCGGAGGTGACCTCCGCGATGTTCTCCGTGGTCACGGTGATGGAGGCCCCGAAGAGCTGCCCTTTCCGGCCGAAATCGTCCATCAGCCCCAGCAGCTTGTCGTACATACCGCCGCCCCGGCGAGCGTCGGTGGTGTCCCGGCCGCCCTCGATGCTCAGCACGGGCACCAGGTTCCGGCACCGGTCAAAGAGATCCCGGTAGCCGGCGTTGAAGAAGGTGCCGTTGGTAAAGATGGGAAACAGGATGTTGGGGGTTTCCCCGGCGGCCTGGATCACGTCCCTGCGGATCATGGGCTCCCCGCCGGCCAGCAGGATAAAGCTCACCCCCAGCTCCTCCGCCTCCCGAAAGACTTTCTGCCACTGTTCCCCCGTTAGCTGATCCGTGGGGGCCTCGTCCGAGGTGGAATTGATGCACCGGGAATAGCATCCGGCGCAGTGCAGATTGCAGCGGCTGGTGATGCTGGCGATGAGAAACGCCGGCACGTGAGAGCCCTCCTGCTCCAGCGCAAGACGGCGCTTGTCGGCCTTGCGGCTGGCGGCGGCGAATTTGACCATAAAGGCGCTCTGCCGCGGGTCCTTCCAGGTGGCCTTCAGGGCGTCCGAGACGATTTTCTCCACGCCCTGGGTGATGTGCTGCTGCAGATCAGAGTTTTCTTTCATGGGGATTCTCCTTTTGCGGTAAAGATTCATACAGACGGATGGTCACACCGCCGGGGCCGGGCGTCCCTTCTCCCACGAACTGGTTTCGGTGGAGATAGGGGGCGAGGGCCTGGCTGTCTGTCAGAAAAGTCGGGACGGTCTGAAAGGGCGCGCCCGGCTCCGTTTGCCTGGAAAACCAGCCGTTGTTTTCCACAAAGATCCGACAGGAAGCGCCGGTGTAGTCTGTGCCCTCCAGCATGTACCGGGCGCACATATGACGTACGCCGGACAGGTTGACCCGCTGCACGTCCGCCGCGCCGGGACAGACCCGGCCGGAGAAGAGCTCTCCCGAGACAGTGCCGCTGAAGGGAATGCACAGGACCTCGCCTCCGGGGCCCTGGAGAGAGGAGATCTGGCCGCTGTCAATCGTTACGGCAACGGTCAGAATCAGTTTTCTGCGCTCGTCCATGGAAGTGTCCTCCTTGTTCGGATCATGCCGTCAGGGCCGATCCTGGGGTTATTTACCATCAGTTTAACAGAGACGGGGAAATATAGCAACGGGAAATAAGATTTGATAAAAAAGCGGAGGATGCCGAAAGGCACCCTCCGTTAACGAGTTGCGATGGATTTACTTGCGGCTTACAAACTGGTACTGCACAACGCCCGCGACGTTCTTGACCCAGTTGTATTCGGGGTTGGCCAGAGCGCAGGAGGCCAGCTGGTAGATGGGGCAGATCGCGGCGTCGCCGAGGATCATGGCCTCCATCTCCTTCATAGCGGCCTCGCGGCCGGCGGGATCCATGGCCAGCTCGCCGGTGACCTTGTAGTACAGCTCGTCATAGGCGGGGTTGTTGTACTGGCCGTAGTTCATCTGGGAGGTGGAGATCCACATATCCAGATAGGTCAGGGCATCCTGATAGTCGGCGTACCAGCGGGTGAAGCCGATCTGGTAGTCGTGGTTGCCCATGTCCTCAAGACGGCTGTTGTAGGTGGTCTGCTTGAGTTCCACGGTCAGGCCGGGCAGCGCGCCCTCCCACTCGGACTTCAGGAAGGCCGCCATGGTGTCGGTAATGGTGCTGGTATCGTAGACCATGGTCAGCTGGAGGCTGTCCACGCCCAGCTCACCGAGAGCCTTGGTGAAGTAATCGGCGGCAGCGGCCTTGTCGCAGCTGTTGTAGGTGGGGTTGCCGATCCGGTCACGGTAGTCCACGCCGCTGTCATCCACGGCAAAGGTGTCGGGGATGATGTAGTCAGCCACCAGAGAGCCGTTGTTGAGCAGGTTGTCAACAATGGACTGCTTGTCAATGGACAGGGACAGGGCCAGACGCAGGTTCTTGTTGGCCATGTACTGATCGCCGGTGTTGAAGCTCAGGAAGTACATGGCGGCCATGTCGTTGATGGTCAGCGCGGGGTCATCCCGGTACATTTCCACGTAGTCGCCGGTCAGGCCGATGTAGTCGTACTCGCCCTTGTCCCAGCCCATGACCACGGCGGAGGTATCCGTCACGACGGTGAAGGTCAGCTCATCGCAGGTAACCTTGTCGGCGTCATAGTAGTCCGGGTTTTTGACCAGTGTTACGCTGGAGGCGCCTACTTCCCAATCGGAGATGATGAAGGGACCGCAGGCGATGTAGTGGTTGATGTCCATGCCGAAGTTCTCGGGATCGGACTCCAGGTACTTCTGGTTGACCGCCATGAAGTAGCTGGCCATGGCGGTCAGATACAGGAAGTAGGGGCGGGCGCCGTCCAGTTCCACCACGAAGGTCTTGTCATCGGGGGCGCTGATGCCCAGCTCCTCAATGGGCTTGGTGCCCAGAGCGCAGTCCAGGGCATTGACGACGCCCAGGGTGTAGAGCATATAGGCGTAGGCGGAACCGGTGGCGGGGTTGGTCAGACGGGTCCAGGAGTAGTAGAAGTCGTTTGCCGTTACGGGGTCGCCGTTGGACCACTTGGCGTCACGGATGTGGAAGGTGTAGGTCTTGCCGTCGGGGCTGATGTCGTAGCTCTCAGCCAGACCGCAGGTGACCTTGCCCTCCTCATCGAAGGTCATCAGGCCCTGATCCGTCAGGGAGATGATCTGCATGGAGTCCATGGAGTAGTTGAACGCGGGGTCAACGTTGTCCAGACCGGCGGCCATGACCATGCTCAGGGATACGCCGTCTTCGGGGACTGCGGCGTCCTCTCCGCCTTCTCCGGCGGGCGCGGAAGCATCGCCGTCAGCGGCAGGCGCGGTGTCGCCGTCAGCGGCGGGCGCGGTGTCGGCCTTGTCCCCGGCGCTGCCGCCGCAGGCCGTCAGAACTGACAGCAGCAGAAGCAGGCTCAGAACCAGGCAGAGCACCTTTTTCAGGTTTTTCATTTTTGTTTCCTCCTTATATTTTTTTATCAAGGGCTTTCACCCTGTGACAGCGAGCTATGCCCAGCGGGCAAATTCCTCGTCCGTGCAAAGCACTGTGTGGGTTGGACTGAAGGTGTGCTGCGTGCCTTTGCTGTAATCGATCCCGGAGGTGTAGTAGTCGTAGCCCTGAACTTTTTTCGACCGCTCCGTAATGGGATTGGGTTCCGGAATCGCGGACAGCAGACTCCTGGTGTAGGGGTGGATGGGGTGGTCAAAGATATCGTCCTTGGTGCCCATTTCCACCATGTGGCCCAGATGCAGCACGCCGATATAATCGGAGATGTACTTGACCATGGACAGGTCGTGGGCGATGAAGATGTAGGTCAGCTTTCGCTCCGCCTGCAGATCCTTGAGCAGGTTGACCACCTGGGCCTGAATGGACACGTCCAGCGCCGAGATGCACTCGTCGGCGATGATCACCTCGGGGTTCATGATGATGGCCCTGGCGATGCCCACACGCTGGCGCTGGCCGCCGGAGAACATATGGGGATAGCGGTTTGCAAATTCCCGGGACAGTCCCACGCACTCCAGCATGGAGCAGACAAGCTCTGTCCGCTCCTCCCGGCTTTTATACAGGTGGTTGGCGTCCAGACCCTCGGCCACGATGTCGATGATTTTCTTTTTCGGGTTCAGACTGGCCATGGGGTCCTGAAAGATCATCTGCATTTTCCCGGTGATATGGCGGCGCAGATCCCGGGTGAGTTTTCCGGCGATCTCCTCTCCGTCAAAGAGGATGCTGCCGGAGGTGGGGTCGTTGAGACGGATCAGCGCCTTGCCGATGGTGGACTTGCCGGAGCCCGACTCGCCCACCAGGCCGAAGGTGGAGCCCCGCCTGACACGGAAGGAGACGCCGTCCACCGCCTTGACCACATGCTTTCTGTCCGGATAAAAATACTGTTTGAGATCCTTGACCTGGAGGATGTAATCGTTTTCAGCCACGGCCTTCACCTCCCGCCTGTACCTTTTCTTTCATCAGCCGGATCCTGCGCTGCAGGACCTCCGGCATTTCCACTTTCGGCGCGTCAGGATGCTCCAGCCAGGAGGCCGCCTCATGGGTATCGGAGATACGGAACATGGGGGGCTCCTGTTCAAAGTCGATCTCCAGGGCATAGGCGTTGCGCACGGCAAAGGCGTCGCCCCGGACCTGGTGCAGCAGATTGGGGGGAGAACCGGGAATGGTGTAAAGCCGGTCGTCCCGTGTGCTCAGATCCGGCATGCTCAGCAGCAGGCCCCAGGTGTAGGGGTGCCGGGCCTCAAAGTAGATCTCGTAGGCGGTGCCGCGCTCAACGATCTTGCCGGCGTACATGACGCACACGTAGTCGGCCACCTTGGCCACGACGCCCAGGTCGTGGGTGATATAGATCACGGAGAGGTTCCGCTGCTTCTGCATATACTGGATCAGCTCCAGGATCTTGGCCTGGATGGTAACGTCCAGCGCCGTGGTGGGCTCGTCGCAGATGAGGATGTCCGGATCACAGCTGACGGCGATGGCAATGACCACCCGCTGGCGCATGCCGCCGGAGAGCTGGTGGGGGTAGCGCTTCATACACAGCTCCGGGTCGGTGATGCCGACCTCGGCCAGCAGCTCCGTCCCCCGCTTCCAGGCCTCCTTTTTGCTCATGTGCTTGTGGAGCATCATACCCTCCGTCAGCTGATAGCCGATGGAGAACAGGGGGTTCAGGGCGGTCATGGGATCCTGAAAGACCATGGCGATGTGTTTGCCGTTGATCTCCTGGATCATCTTCTTCTTGCTGAATTTCAGCAGGTCCACGGTTTTGCGCTGCGCCCCGTCCATATAGGTATACAGGATCCGGCCGCTGTTGATGACCTGATTGCTGCTGCCGATGCCCATGACGTTTTTGACGGTGACGGACTTGCCGGAGCCGGACTCGCCCACAATGGCCACCGTCTCGCCCTTGTGGAGCGTCAGATTGACGCCGCGAATGGCGTGAAGCTGTCCCCGGGTCGTGTCAAAGGACACGGACAGGTCCTGGATCTGGAGGATGGGTTCTCCGTTTTGAATTGCGTTATTGTTTTCCATACAGAACCCTCCTTACACGTGTTTCTGTGTGGGATCCAGCGCGTCCCGCAGACCGTCGCCGATGAGGTTGAGGGCCAGCATCAGCAGGGCAAAGAATATCGCAGGGATCATCATCTGGGAGGGATAGAGCAGCATATTCTGGTAGCCGTCGTTGATCAGTGAGCCCAAAGACGCCTGAGGGTTGGGGATGCCCAGACCCACGAAGGACAGATAGGCCTCCATGAACACGGCGCCCGGTACGGACATCATGGTCATGATGATCACCGAGGACAGCAGGTTGGGGAAGATCTCCCGGAACAGGATCCGGAAGGTGCTCACGCCCAGGGTGCGGGAGGCCATGACGTGCTCCATCTCCTTGAGGCGGAGGGTGTTGGCCCGGGTCAGTCTGGCCGTTCCCGTCCACTGGGAGATGGCCATGGCGATGATGATGGAGGTGATACCGGGCTTGAGCACGATCACCAGCAGGGAGATGACCACCAGACTGGGAATGCCGTTGATGACCTCGATGATGCGCTGCATGATCAGATCCAGTTTGCCTCCGTAGTAGCCGGAGACCAGGCCGTAGGCTACGCCCACGATCATATTGAGAATGGCGCTGATGGCGCCGATGAGCAGGGAGATCCGGGTGCCGTGGCAGAACCGGACAAACAGGTCCCGGCCCAGGCTGTCTGTGCCGAACCAGTGATAGGCATCGGCGCAGCCCTTGATCTCATACATGTTCTTGCCCTTGAGGGTGCCGTTGAAGATCCCCAGCTTTTCCACCCCCTGGATCCGGGGCGGCAGATTCTG
>ONVR01000049.1 GCA_900321335.1 uncultured Eubacteriales bacterium
CGACCCCATGACCTCCTGCGGCTGCTTCGAGTGCATCTGCGGCATCGAGCCCTTCTCCAACGGCGTGGTCATCGTCAACCGTGAGCACACCGGCATCACGCCCCTGGGCATGACCTTCTCCGAGATGGCCTCCATGACCGGCGGCGGCGTGCAGACGCCCGGCTTTATGGGTCACGGCAAACACTTCATCGCCTCCAAGAAGTTCCTGAAGGCGGAGGGTGGCATGGGCCGTGTGGTCTGGATGCCCAAGGCTCTGAAAGAGCAGATCCGCGACAAGCTGAACGCAGCTGCCAAGGATCTGTACGGCGTGGATGATTTCTGCTCCATGATCGGCGACGAGACCATCACCGAGGATCCCGAGGAGCTGCTCAACTTCCTGTCTGAAAACGGTCACCCGGTCATGAGCATGGAGCCGTTCGATCTTTAATCACGTACGTACAACATATAAGGAGGGTACCTAATATGGCATTCAAAAGAGTTCCCCAGAAGTTCAACGCATCCATCAACAAAGTCGTGGTAGGCACAGGGGATAAGACTATCACACTTGGCGGCGAGAACGTTCTCCCGTTTTACACCTTTGACGCACCCATTGAGAACAAACCCAAAGTCGGAATCATGATCTCCGACACCGGACTGGACAAGACCCTGCCCGGTATCGCCGCGTTCTACGGCGATGCCGAGTCCCTGGTTGACGTTGCCAAAAAGGCCGTCACCGCGGAGGGGGCAGACTTCCTGGCCATCCAGCTTGCCAGCGCCAACCCCGACGAGCAGGACGCATCCCCTGAGGATTGCGCCGCTGCCTGCAAGGCTGTGGCTGACGCCGTGGATATGCCCATCGCCGTGATCGGCTGCGGCAACCGCGACAAGGACGCCAAGGTCTTCGACAAGGTCGCCGAGGCGCTGTCCGGCAAAAACGTCATGATCCTCTCCGCCCGCGAGGAGAACTACAAGAACGTAGTCGCTTCCGCAGGCCTGGCATACGGCCAGAAGATCGGCGCTGAATCCGCCGTTGATATCAACCTGGCAAAGCAGCTCAACACCGTGATCACCCAGATGGGCTTCAGCGGCGAGAACGTCGTGATGAACGTCGGCACTGCCGCCGCCGGCTACGGCTATGAGTACGTGGCCTCCACCCTGGACCGTATCACCGCTGCCGCTCTGGGCCAGAACGACACCCAGCTCCAGATGCCCATTGTCACCCCCGTGGCGACTGAGACCTGGAATGTGAAGGAGTGCATCGCTACTGAGGAAGAAGCTCCTGACTGGGGCTCCCGTGAGCAGCGTGTCATCGACATGGAGGTTATTACCGCCACCGCCGATCTGGCTGCCGGCTCCAACGCGGTCATCGTAAAGCACCCTGCATCTGTTGCGGTGCTTTCCAAGCTCGTAAACGAGCTCATCTGAGGGGAGGACGAAAGAAATGGCACTTAAAGGTCTTGACATTTTCAAAATTTCACCGAAAAAGAACTGCAAAGAATGCGGCAGCCCCACTTGCATGGCTTTCTCCATGAAGGTTGCCCAGGGCGCCGTGAGCATCGACGCTTGCCCTTACTTCTCTGAGGAGGCAAAGGCAAAGCTCAACGAGGCCACCGCTCCCGCCATGAAGACCATCACCGTCGGCGCCGGCGAGACCGAGCACAAGCTGGGCGGCGAGACGGTCCTGTTCCGTCACGAGAAGACCTTCGTCAACAAGACGCTCTACGCGGTCAACGTTTGCGAAGGCTGCTTCGACGGCAAGATCGACAGCATCAAGAAGGTCGATTACGAGCGTATCGGCGAGCGTGAGTACGTGGAGTTCCTCAACGTGCAGTTCACCGGCGACAAGGACAAGTATGTGGATCTGGTCAAGAAGGCCAAGGAGCAGGGACGCGCTCTGATCCTGGACTGCAAGGATGTGGACGCCGCTGCCGCCGCTCTGGAGGTTTGCGCCGACTGCAAGCCGATCCTCAACGGCGCTACGCCTGACAACTATGCCGCCATGTGCGAGCTTGCCACCAAGTGCGGCGTCGTTCTGGGCGTTTCCGCCGGGGATATCGACGCGCTGTATGACACGGTAGCCGCTCTGGAGGCCGCCGGCAACAAGAACCTGGTTCTGGACGTTACCTGCGCCACCATCAAGGACACCTTTGCCACTGCCGTTCAGGTCCGCAGAGCTGCCATCAAGGATACGGACCGTACCTTCGGTTATCCCTCCATCGTGGACGTGTCCAAGATCTGCGGCGGCGATACCACGCTGGAAGGCGCCCTGGCCTCTCTGTTCACCATGAAGTACGGCTCCATCATCGTGATGAGCGAGATGAAGTACTCCGAGGCTCTGGCTCTGTACGGCCTGCGTCAGAACATCTTCACCGACCCGCAGAAGCCCATGAAGGTCGAGCCGGGCATCTACCCGCTCAACGGCGCCGATGAGAATGCCATCTGCGTGACCACCGTTGACTTCGCCCTGACCTACTTCGTGGTTTCCGCCGAGCTGGAGCGTTCCGGTGTGCCTCTGAATCTGCTGATCACAGACGCCGGCGGATACTCCGTTCTGACCGCGTGGGCTGCCGGTAAGCTCAGCTCCGGTTCCATCGCTAAGTTCATTGCCGAGAACGACATCGAGAACAAGTGCAAAAACCACGTTCTCATCATCCCCGGCAAGGTTGCAGTTCTCAAGGGTGAGCTGGAAGACAAGCTCCCCGGCTGGAAGATCATCACCGCCCCCAACGAGGCAGTGGGTCTTGTAAAGTTCCTCAAGGAGCTCAACGTATAATCTTATCCCCGAAAAATGTTGCTGTCCCCGAATTTCCTTCGGGGACAGGTACAATATTTAATTAGCATAGGAGGATTATTAAACATGGCAAAATTCGTAACCATCGGTGAGAGACTCTCCACCACAGCACCCGCAGTAAACAAGGCTTTTTCCGCCCGGGATCCTGAGCCGATCCTGAAGCGTGCCAAGGAGCAGCTCGACGCCGGCGCTGTTTATCTCGACGTAAACATCGGCCCCGCAGAAACCGACGGTCCCGAACTCATGCAGTGGGTTGTCAAGCTCCTGCAGGGCGAGTTCAACAATGTTCCTCTGGCACTGGATACCTCCAACATGAAGGCCATTGAGGCCGGTATCGCCGTTTACAACCGCGATAAGGGCAAGCCCATCGTCAACTCCGCCGACGCTTCCGGCAGAATTGAGTACATCAACCTGGCTGCTGCCAACGACGCCATCTGCATCGCTCTGTGCAACGGCGAGGGCATTGCCGCCGACAACGACGAGCGTATGGGTTACCTCCAGGTCATGCTCGAGCGCGGTCTTGAGCTGGGCATGGAGCCCGAGGACCTGTGGTTTGATCCTCTGTTCCTGGTTATCAAGGGTATGCAGGATAAGCAGCTTGACGTTCTGAACTTTATCAAGGACATCTCCGACCAGGGCCTCAACAGCACCGGCGGTCTTTCCAACAACTCCAACGGCATGCCCAAGCATGTCCGTCCCATCATGGACAGCGCCATGGTCGCTATGGCCATGATGCAGGGCCTGACCTCCGCTATCGTCAACCCCTGCGATCTGCGTCTGATGGAGACCATCAAGTCCTGTGATATTATCAAGAACGAGACTCTGTTCGCAGATTCTTATCTTGAGATGTAATTCGGTGATCTATGTTTACGATCACCTTTAAGCGCAAGGGAAGCAGTGACGTAAAAGTCACTGCTTCTCCTGGCGATAACATCCTTGAGCTTGCCATGCAGGCGGGGGTGGCCATTGACGCCCCCTGCTCCGGCAACGGCACCTGCGGCAAGTGCTTTGTAAAGGTTATCTCCGGCGCGGTTGAGTCTGAAAAGAGCGTAAAGATCAGCGAAGAGGATTACGAGGACGGCTGGCGTTTGTCCTGCCAGAGCAAGGTCATGTGCGACGCCACCCTGTTTGTTCCCGCCAGCGCTGAATCCTTCAAAAGCGATATCCAGACTGCGGACCTGAGCTCCCAGGAGGAGCTGGCCCGTTATTTTGAGCTGGTGACCGGTATCTTCAACACCGGCATCCAAAAGGGCGACGTGGGCGTGGGCAACGGCATTGCCGTGGACATCGGCACCACCACCGTTACGGCGGCGCTGCTGCGTCTGAAGTCCGGCTTTATCAAGGCAAAAGCCTCTCTGGGCAACGGCCAGATCATTTACGGCGCCGACGTCATCAACCGTATCATCCAGCAGGGCAAGCCCGGCGGTGTGGACAAGCTCCGCAGGGCCGTCCGGGAGGAGACGGTGATCCCCCTCATCGAGACTCTGTGTAAGGACGCGGGGATCGAGCCCACGGACGTGAGCCGTATGGTCATCGCCGGCAACACCACCATGGAGCATCTGTTCGTGGGCGCAAACGGCGACTCTATTCGCCTGGAGCCCTATGAGCCGGAGTTTCTGGAGCTTCGCGGGAAGACTGCCGCGGATCTGGGCCTTCCGGTCGCACCGGACGCGCCGGTTGTCTTTGCCCCCAACGTGGGCAGCTACGTGGGCGGCGACATCACCGCCGGCGTTCTGACCACTCTCATGTGGAACAACCCTGAAATGACGCTGTTCATCGACCTGGGCACCAACGGTGAGATGGTCCTGGGCAATTCCGACTTCATGCTCACCTGCGCCTGCTCTGCCGGCCCCGCATTTGAGGGCGGCGATATCAGCTGCGGCATGCGCGCCACCCATGGCGCCATTGAGAGCTGTACCATCGACGCGGAGACCATGGAGCCCACCATGGGCATCATCGGCGAAGGGGCAAAGCCCATCGGCCTGTGCGGTTCCGGCATCATCGACGTCATCAGCGAGCTGTTCCGCTGCGGGATCATCAACGCCAAGGGCAAATTTGTCCGGGACGGGGAGCGGATCCTCCGGGACGAGTACGGCGCCGCCTACGTGCTGGCTTTCGCCAAGGACAGCGGCATCGGCAAGGACGTCACCATCAACGAGATCGACATTGACAACTTCATCCGCGCCAAGGCGGCCATTTTCTCCGCCATCCGCGCTATGCTCAACGCGGTTGACATGACCCCCGACGACATCGACTACATCATGATCGCCGGCGGCATCGGCAGCGGTATCGACATTGCCAAGTCCATCAGCATCGGCATGCTGCCCAAGCTGCCGCTGGACAAGTATATCTATATCGGCAACAGCTCTCTGACGGGAGCCTGCGCCATGCTCATCTCCAACGACGCGACCGAGAAGGTGCACGAGATCAGCGCCAATATGACCTATCTGGAGCTGTCCACCCATCCCGGTTACATGGATGAGTTCGTGGCGGCCTGCTTCCTGCCCCATACGGACGCGAGCCTGTTTGACTGAATCTGAATTTGTTTGATCACGGGCGCGGCGCAATATGCCGCGCCTGTCATCTAAGGAGAAGCCTCTATGATCGTGCCTGAAAAGATCCCCGACAATAAAAACGGCGTGCCTCTTGAAATCTACCGGGAGCAGTTTGCCGCCCGGGATCCGGAGCAGATGAGCGCCCGGAGCGGCGTTCCCTACGACGGGACGGCCTTTACCGACGTGATCTGTTCCCGGCCTGTTTCCCTGTCATATCCCGATATGACAGCGGTGTTTACGGACACAGGGGAGCCGGCCCCCGCCAATATCAACATTCTCCTGGCCCGTTTCGTTATGGAGGGCAGCTTTGTTCAGGCGGGAGGTTCCTTTAAGGCGTACACCGAGATGCCCTGGGGCGAGGTGTACGCGGCCCAGTTCAACGGCCGCTGCATCAAGCGCATGGCCTTTTCCTACGGCTTTGACCTGAATAAGTTTGAAAAAGCCTGCCTCGGCGTGGGAGGCATTCCTGCCGGAAAAGGAGACAAGTCCTTCGATATCGAATTTCTCAAGGGCTACACCCTGCGATTGATCCTGTGGGAGGGGGACGACGAGTTCCCGCCCGCCTCACAGATCCTGTTCTCCGACAACTTCCAGTTCGCCTTCCAGGCGGAGGATCTGGCGGTGGTTGGGGACATCGTTCTGAATATGATGAAGGCCGTCAAATAAAATGGAAAGTGGAATGCCGCACTTCTGTGCGGCATTTTTGATAGACAGAACCATGAATGAGATTTCGTATACCGTCATACGCTCCCGCAGAAAAACAGTCAGCCTGGAGATCACCCGGGATCTGGCCGTGGTGGTCCGGGCGCCTCTGACCATGTCACAGGGGGAGATCGACCGCTTTGTGGCGTCCCGGGAAGCCTGGCTGCGGGAGCATTACGCCCGCCAGCAGCAGCGCCTGGCGGCTCATCCGGAGCCGACGGCGGACCAGACCCGGGAATATATCCAAAAGGCAAAAGCGATCCTGCCGGAGAAGGTGCGCCACTACAGCCAGCTTATGGGTTTGTATCCTCAGGCTGTGACCGTGACCGGGGCAAAGACCCGTTTCGGCTCCTGCAGCGGGAAAAACAGGATCTGCTTTTCCTGGCGGCTGATGGCCTATCCGGAGGAGGCCGTCGATTACGTGGTGGTCCACGAGCTGGCCCATATCCGCTATAAAAACCACAGCAGAGATTTTTACGCGCTGATCGCCCGCTACCTGCCGGACTACCGGGAGCGGGAACGGCTTTTGAAAGGGTAAATACCACATGGGGGTATTTTGTACTTGCATGAGATTTTTAGCAGTTTTATCGCCTCTTCGATGGAATCGGTTGCAATAGGGAGACAGATGTGGTACGATAATACCACCAAGGGGTATTTTGAAGGACCAAAGGGTTTTGTAAGGAGAGAGTAAGTCATGGCATTTATCATTGAAAACGATCTGCTTGTAAAATACGAACAGGAGCCCGGTGCCGTCAGCGTTACGGTTCCCGATACGGTCACGGGTATCGGCCAGAGGGCCTTTCAGGGCTGTACCCTGGAGACGATTCTTCTGCCCGAGACGGTCACCCGGGTGGAGACAGGCGCCTTTGCCGGCTGCGTCCGGCTCCGGGAGATTTGCCTGCCGGCGGGGGTAAACGCCGTTTATTCCCTTGCCTTCGAGGGGTGCGCCGCTTTGGAGCGAGTGGTGCTGCCGGAAAACCTGCAGCACTATGGGGAGCACGTTTTCCGGGGGTGTGAAAAGCTCAATCGTCTGGAAAGCCCGGACGGGAGAGTCGTCCTGACCTGCGAGGATCTGGAAAAGACAGGGATCCGCTTTGCCATACCCGAGGACTATACCAACCAGGCCCAGATCGGTCTGTACCTGGACGCGGTGTGCAAATCCAGCTGCCGCCTCACCGTTGTCTCTGCAGAGACGGGGGAGACGCTCTATCAGCTGTGGATCGCCTTTGACAAGGAGACGCCGGAGCTGCAGCAGGCGGTCCGCGCTCTGTTTTACGACACCTATGACTACGATTTCGCCCAGTCAGACTCCTATTTCCGCAGCATGAAGAGTACCCGCAACAAGGCCATGTACGCCTTTTTGCGTCTGAAGTACCCGTACCAGCTGGGAGACGAGTACGCCATCTTGTTCCGCAACTTCCTCAAGCGATTTGCCACCAACGCCCTGTCCTTTTTCATCGACGACGACACGCCGGAGGAGCTGGCGTTTGCCGAGCAGATCGGCATGTTTGAGAAGGCGGATTTTGAAGAGCTCATCGACTACAGCCGGGAGATGGGGAAGGAGGACTTCGCCCAGCGCCTGACGGAATGTCAGAACCGGCGGGACAGCGGCACGGGCACAGGGGTGCATACCCTGACGCCGGCCCAGATCAAAAAGCTCAATGAGCCGGTGTTCCAGCGCCTGCAGGAGAAAAAGGCCCGGCTGCGCCGGGCGGCGGAGGAGCGGCTGGCCCGTACCGCCGGGAATGAGACCCTCATCAGCGCGCTGATCGAGAACGTAAAGGCCGACGACCGGGCGGCTGTCCGCCGCCTGCTGGCTGACGGGGCCGACGTCATTGACCGGGATACCCTGGTCAGCTGCTGCCGGATCGCCGTGGAAAACGACGACAGCTATATGCTTCAGGAGCTCTTTGAGGCCATGCCCGCCCTTGACGGTACTCTGGCCGCCGATATGCTGGAGGCCGCCGTCATTGCAGGTAATCTCAGTACGGTGAAGTTCCTCTGTGTCTACGCCAAAGAGATCAACCCCTACAACCGGGCTTTGGGCTACACCCTGCGCCAGGCCAATTACGAGATGGCCAAGGCGATCCTGTCCCGGGACGACCAGATGCTCAAGAGCGCGTCTTATATCAAAAACGTGTACAAAAGTCTGGGAGAGGGACCGGAGCTGGAGATCCTCAAGAGCCGTCTTGTGGACGTGCAGTATCTGGAGTACAATTACTACGACGACGATTTCCGTTACATCCTGCTCAACTGCAGCCGCAACGGACTGATCGGCGATGAGTTCTACGACGTGCATTACACCCTGGTTAAGCTTGCGCCCACACAGGAGCGGATTGCCTTTATCCGCCGCATGTACGAGACGGGCCTGTTTACCCGGGAGCATCTGGAGTATCTGTGCTTCCTGGCCGTGGACTCCGATGAGATCCCCATTGCCAGGGCGGCGCTGGCGCTCGGTGTGGAGGAGATCGACGTAAAGAAGTACTCTGTCATGGCCAACCACCAGACCGTACTGACGGATATGGGGGATCTGCTGACCAGCAATCCCAAGCGGCCCAGTGACGAGAAGTTTTACTTCATTCTGGACCGGATCCGGGATAACTCCCTCCGGCTCAAACGGATCTATCTGCTCAAGAGCGCGGATATTACCAGGACCCTTGCCATTTTGAAGCACAGCTCGCTGGAGACCTGCGAGGACGTGGATCTGGCGGTGGAATACTTTGTCCGCCACGGCTCTGTAGAGGCGGTGGAGATCCTGTGCCACTGGGGCCTTGAGGACGCCTGCTTTGAGATGGCCCAGCGCCTGAAGAAAACGGAACTGATCGCATGGATCCTCAACTACAAAAACGAAAACACGGCAAGAGCCGGGATCGACGAGCGCTTTGCCTTCTGAAAAACAGGATCCCCGCGGGATCCGCTTAACTGGGAAACGGAATGCCTATGGACAGAACGTCACCACAATTTGAAAAAGCCGACTCTCTGGCCCGTGAGATCCTCAAGCTGGCCAGAAACACCCTGCTGATCAATCTGCGCTTCCTGGATATGGCCCTGAGCGAGTTTGACTATCTGTATGCCCCGGACATGGTGGGAACCGACGGGAAAAACCTGTACTACGATCCCCGGCTTCTTCTGCGGGCCTACAAAAAGGATAAAAACAGCGTCACCCGGCTGTATCTGCACAGTCTGGTCCATTGCATCTGCCGGCACATGTTTGCCCCCGCCACCGTTGACCGTCCCCTGTGGGACCTGGCCTGCGACATGGCAACGGAGCATATCGTTGCCGATCTGGACGTCTCCGGCCAGCCCGCGGCCGATCAATCGGCCATGCACTATGAGCTGCGGAAGTTTGAGGATAAACCGGGACAGCTCACGGCGGAGCGGATCTACACAAAGCTCAAAAGCGGCCGGGTCCCGGAAGAAAAGATCGCACAGCTGCGGACCCTGTTTGTCAAGGATGACCACCGCCTGTGGTATCAGCGTCTCGACTACGGCAAGACCCTCTCGGAAGAAGAGGGGGAGCCCCCGGAGGAAGAGCCGGTGCAGCTGCTGCAAAAGGCCGGGGGCGACCACAGCGACGCAAACACGATCGACACGGACGAACTGGAGGCCACTGGCTACGTTCTGGCGGACAGCGGCGAGGAGGAGAAGGCGCAGCTTCTTGACCCGAAAAAAGAGCTGGAGCGCTTCTGGAAGGAC